>CANHCM010000061.1 GCA_947459155.1 Bacteroidota bacterium
TAAGAAATTTTAGCTTTTAATTCGCGATTATTTGTGTTTTTATTTTGAAAAAAAAGCGCATTTCGGTTCAATTGAATTCGTTAAAGGGATTCAATTCCAAGTTGTCAATTGCGATGAAGAATCCAGCAAATTATAATTAAATTTAAATTACAATTTCGGCAGAGTAAACGAAAAGGTGCTTCCCTGACCGGGTTGGCTTTTTACTTCGATTTTTCCGCCGTGTTTCTCGATAATCTTTTTACAAATTGCTAGGCCGATGCCTGTTCCTGAATATTCATTTCGCTGGTGTAAACGTTTAAATGGAATATAAATCGTCTCGAAATGCTTTGGATCGATGCCAATGCCGTTATCGACAATGCTAAACCGATGCTCCTCGCGAAGCTCTTCATATTCAATATTCACGGTAGGCAGAGGTTTGTCGTTGTATTTTATCGCATTGGAAATGAGGTTGTCGAAAACCTGTTGTAATAAAGAACGGATGCACTTAATTTGTGGCATGGGTGCTACCGTAATTTGAACGCGCTTTTCGCGGATGGCCTGTTGGTAAACCAATATTGTATCGTGAATGATTTCGCGAACATTCGATGCTGTAAAATCTTCTTCCGAGGTTCCAATTCTGGAGTAGTTTAGGAGGTCCTGGATGAGCCTTTTCATACGATCTGCCCCATCAATGGCGAAGTTGATGTATTGTTCAGAGCGCTCAGTCATGGTAACTTCCTTGCTATTGAGCAACAATTTCATGAATGAGGAAATCATCCGCAGCGGCTCTTGCAAATCATGCGAAACGATGTAGGCAAACTGTTCTAATTCTTTGTTAAAGCCCTGCAGTTGTCGGGCCCTTTCCTGCAGAGCATTGTTGAGCACCAAGAGCGATTCTTCGCTTTGTTTCAGGGCCGTGATGTCTTGCATCAAACCAATTTGTCGGATGGCATTTCCCTGAGAATCGTAAAGAAAGATGCCCCGGTTGAGCACAAACTTGTAACTGCCGTCGGCATGGAGGAACTGATACTCATCGCTCCAAAGCCGTTCCTTCTGAAGCATGGCGGCGTGTAGGTTATTCATCACCCGTTCTCGGTCAGAGGGGTGCAGGAATTGTTCCCAGGCCTCAATGGTATCACCGCTGTTGAACGGATGGCCAAAGACGCGCTCCAGCGAATCTCCCCAATCAAGGATATTGTTCTGGATGTTCCATTCGTAAATGGCATCTTGCGCGGCCTGGCGCAACAGCATGAATTTCTCGTTTTGGGTGCGCAGCTCTTCGTCGTAAAGTACCCGAATAGTAAGGTCTTGTCCTGCGGCGTAAACGATACCATCCTGTTTACCTAACGACACCGACCATTCAAGCCAAAATCTTCGGCCCTCTGCATTCCGCATTACTGCCTCAAAATGAACCACCGGCTCACTTTGTAATTGCTGAAAAGCATTGAGCCCGACCTCTACATACTCTTCATCGATACAATCGAAAAAGGATTGTCCCCTAAGGTCATCAGGGCTTTGCCCCAATAATTCGGCGAGGCGTTTATTGACCTTGTAGAATTGACCACTTTGGTTGAGTACACATAAAAAGTCGGGCACCAATTCGAAAATCTGCTCGCTTTCATAAGAAATACGGCGACTTTCAATATAAGTACCTAATCTTCCGGCTAAAAGTCGGAGCAATCGAATTCCCAATAATTCATTTACTTTTTCTGATTTTCCGAAGAAAAACAATCGGGAGATTTTTCGTTTACCCAGACGAATTGGAATGGAATATCCGCGGTCGAGGCCGCATTCAAGTGTTATGTTGCGTCGCGGAAAATCATCCATGAGCAATACATTCGACACCTTCGTTAATTCGTCGTTATTGGATTCTTCCTCATCTAGTAAATCCTCCAGCGTTGAGGAGAAATCTCTAAATTTTCGGTACTGGTGATCGTCGGGATAAAATCCGATAAACAGCTTTTCTTTCTTTTTAAAATAATCGGGGAGCCAGCATTCTGCGATTTCAAACTGAGTTTCGCTACAAATGCGTTGAAGAAACTGTTGGAGATTATTTCGAAAATCGTTTGGATCTTCTAAGATGAAGGAGAGTTCATCGAGAAGGGTATCGAGTCTTCGGTCGTCTTCTGCTTTGCTGATGTCGCGGGCTATGCAGGCAAGTTGTGCAGCGTCATCAGACCACAGGAATTCCATTTCAATATGCTTGATGGCAGTTCCGGCAGACTGAAGCTGGACGGTGATTTCGGTTGAAGTTCCGGGTTGAAGCGCATGAATAACCTGCCTGATTTGCGATTTTTCGGGCTCACTGAAAACATCAAAAATCACTTGATGGTCATCCACAGATACCTTATTCAACAACCTTGAAAACGCCGAATTGATGTATAAAAGCCTTCCATCGCGCTGGATGAGGGCGATCGGAAGCTGACTGTTTTTCCAGGTTGAAAAGAGTAGGGGACTTTCAGAGGGGGAGGTCATCCAAAACAAAACCCATTGATTTTGTTTGTAGTGAATGCTTTTCGACAGCCAACCAAGGTTGTGATAGGTGATTTCTAAAGAAGCCAGTGAGCTGAAACCTTCCGGGTAATTGCTTGTATTTGAGGCTACAACAACCGGCGGGTGTCCTGTTTCCGAGAAAGCGCAAACCCATTGTTTAATTGAAGGATTCGCAAGCTCCTTCAGAAGATCAGCAGGTATTTCTTGTAGAGCGTTCATTCTTCTTCCTCGTTTTGTTGGTTTCGAACTCCAAAAAGACCTTCCAGAATCGAGGTAATTATCGAGAGGATAAGTCCAAAAAGAAAGGCCCAGCCAAAGCCATCAACCTGAAATCCATCGAAGAGGGCGTCGGCCGAAAGGATGATGATGGCGTTTATGAAGAGCAAAAACAGGCCGAGTGTGAGAATGGTGATGGGAATGGACAAAACAAGCAGCAGCGGCTTTAAAAAGGTGTTCAGGAACGACAGCAAAATGGCGAGGATTAAAGCGGCTCCAATGCCATCGATGTGCACTCCACTAAGGATTTCGGCTGTAATCAACACAGCGATAGCAACAATCAAAATTTGAATTATCCAGTTCTTCATGTGAGATTCTCGTTCCCAAAATAGCGTTTTTCCTACATTTACAGCCTATGAAAATTGTCACCATCATTGGAGCTCGTCCACAAATCATTAAAGCAGCGGCCTTAAGCCGTGCCGTGAGAAGCTTCCAACACCCGGTGCATGAGGTTATTGTTCATACCGGTCAGCATTACGACGCCAACATGTCGGAAGTTTTCATTCGGGAGCTGAGTATTCCGCAGCCCGACTATAATCTGGGTGTTGGCTCGGGTTCGCATGGTAAGCAAACGGCCTCGATGATTGAAGGGATTGAGCAGGTACTTGTTACCGAACAACCCGATTGGCTTGTGGTTTATGGCGATACCAACTCGACTTTGGCCGGAGCCGTAGCGGCATCCAAACTTCATGTGCCCATTGCTCATATTGAAGCTGGATTGCGTTCATTTAACAAAGCGATGCCGGAGGAAGTGAACCGGATCCTTTGCGACCACGTGTCGACTTTGCTTTTTTCGCCTACGGGTGCAGGCATTCGCAATTTATTGCGGGAGGGCTTTGTGCAGCAAGATGGCCCTTATCATGTCGACAAACCCGGAGTTTTTCATTGTGGCGACCTGATGTACGACAACAGTTTGCACTTTGCCGGCGTGGCCGAAACGCAAACAGATATTGCAACACGTCTCGATTTACAGCGCAAGCCTTTTCTGTTGGCAACGATTCACCGCAACGCGAATACCGACGATGCCGATCGGCTGAACAGGCTTTTTGATACATTGTGTGAGTTGTCGGAGCGTTTCGATCGGAGGATTATTCTGCCCTTGCATCCAAGAACGCGTAAAATGATGGAGCAAACGTTGAGTGCAGAGGTTCAGGATCGCATAAACAGGGCAGATATCGACATTGTAGAACCGGCTTCTTTTCTCGAAATGATTGTGCTGGAAAGCCGTTCGGAGTTGGTGATTACCGATTCGGGCGGTGTGCAGAAGGAGGCATATTACTTTAAGAAACCTTGCATTATTCTTCGTCCGGAAACCGAGTGGATTGAATTGGTTGAGCTTGGTTGTGCGGCTTTGTGTGATGCCGATCGAAATAAGATTTTGGAATCCTATGCAGAATTAACCCGGCGCGATTTGAAATTTCCCTCTGTTTTTGGCGATGGAAAAGCGGCCGAGTTTATCTTATCGACCCTTTGGAAAAACAGGCTTAAGCGCCCCACAGAAGGGGCGATCTTGTAGTTATGGTGCTGATTTATGTAAGCCGTATTACTTCGAGAAACAACTTTATTTTTAAGTTGTTTTTTAAAGAAATTTTGGGTTTACCCTATCAGCTTACGACTCAAATTGAAAGTTTCACTCAGTATCAAGGCCCGAAGCTGAGTTATTGCAGGACGGCCTTGTGCGATGAATTATTTTTTTCAGCAACCGGATTATTGTTTGAGACCGGTATTGTGGTGCAGGAGACCGAACCTGTGATTTATCAGGGTAAGCGCTATTTTTATCCAACACACCGTTCCTCCTCATTGCCTTTTGACCCATTTGCAGCGGCCTTTTTTCTGGTGAGTCGATACGAAGAATATTTGCCGCATATTAAAGATCAACATGGGCGATTTTCTTCTTCGCAGAGTTTGGCGGTTTTGTATGGATTTATTGAAGAGCCGGTTGTGAATCAATGGGCGCTGTTGGTGCTCGAGTTGCTGGAGAAGAAATATGGCACCTTGAAGCGACAAGGCTTAACCTATCGCTTTGAGCCGACCATTGATATTGATAATGCCTGGGCTTTTCAGCATAAAGGATTTATCAGAGCAGGTGCAGGTTTGATTGGAGATTTGATTAACCTGAAAATTCGACATTTTTTTGAGCGACTGTTTGTGTTGTTGCATTTGCGAAATGATCCGTATGACACCTATGAATATCAACTTTCATTAACAGAAAAATATGGTTTATCGCCTATTTATTTTTTTCTATTGGGAGATTTTTCCACGTACGATCGCAATGTGCCGTATCAAAACAAGCAATTTCAATCGTTGATTAAGTATTTAGACGACATTGGAAAAGTGGGTATTCACCCTTCCTATGCATCCAATGGAAGTGTTTTGCAATTGAAAAAGGAAATATCACGACTTTCTTTTATTTTGCATCGTGAAATTCGATTAAGCCGACAACATTTTCTAAAATTGAGCCTACCTGAAACATACCAACGTTTGGTTGATTGCGACATTACCGACGATTATACGATGGGTTATGCCGATCGGGTTGGGTTTAGGGCCGGAATGGCCAGTCCATTTTTCTTTTACGATTTAGACCTGGAAATCGAAACCTCACTGAAGATTCATCCCTTTGCGGTGATGGATGGAACACTGAAGGATTACATGCGCATTCAGCCTGAAAATGCGCTTTCGGTGATACGCCCAATTATTGAGCAAATCAAAAAGGTAAATGGCACCTTTATATCAGTATGGCACAATGAATCTTTTGCCGAAAACGAACGATGGCGTGGATGGCGAAAGGTATATGAAGATCTTATTCTAGAAGCGAGAACTTAAAGTTTATGCAATCAAATCTACCTTCACTTAAACTTATTCGAAGCAAAGAAATTAATCGCATTTTGTGGGACCAATCCTTAGAAAAAACCTGCAATTCGATGCCTTATGCCTGCAGTTGGTACCTCGATGCCGTTTGCGGCGATCAATGGGATGCACTGATTTCGGATGATTATTCCTGGTTAATTCCTTTACCCATAAAAAGGAAAATGGGCATTCAATATTTGCCTACGCCGCTTTTTGTGCAGCAGTTGGGTGTATTTGGTCCTGAGATGCCCAGCGAAAAACTGATGAACAGCGTGTACGCCTACCTGGCCAAGGTGTGTTCATTGGTCGAATTGAATATTAATCATGGAAACCCCTCCATTGCCCCCGAAGGCTGGGGTTTGCGTGAGCGCACGAATTTAATTCTCAGCTTGCCCGCTAATCGGGCCGAGGTGCTGAAGGGATTTGCCGAGAACACCCGCCGAAACATTAAAAAAGCCGAGGAAGCCCAGTTGCGGTTTGGAAGTGCTTCGATTCGCTCGATCATTAAGTTGTTTCAGGACTTTAAAGAAGCCGAAGTGAAACACTGGAAAGTGGAGTATTACAATGTGCTCGAACGCCTTTTTCATATGGCCGCCTATCGCGGATTTTCGAGGTGTTTTGGCGTATACAATACATTGGGAGAGATGGTTTGCGGGGCAATGATCGTCGAATGGAATCGCAGGGCAGTGTTTGTGTTTTCGGGAAACTCGCCTGAGGGAAAGGAGCGGGGAGCGATGCCCTACCTAATTTGCAAGTATATGCTGGAGGCGCCTGCTGATATCAACTGTTTTGACTTTGAAGGCTCCGACAATCCTGGCTTGAAACGGTTTTATCAAAGTTTTGGTGCGATTGAGTCGAACTACGTACATTTGACGATGAACCGGTTGCCCTTTTATCTGCGCTGGTTAAAGACATAACTATGGTCCATATTCTCAACGACAAACCCAGCATTGCCAACGTTTTCCTCTCTGAACTTCGCGATGAGATTATTCAAAAGGATTCGTTGAGATTTCGGCGAAACCTGGAGCGGCTGGGTGAGATTCTGGCCTATGAAATCAGCAAAACCCTGAACTATCAGCTTCAGGAGGTTACTACGCCATTGGGTGTTGCAGAAGTGCATTTGCCCGCAGAACAGCCGGTTATTGCCACCATTTTGAGGGCTGGCTTACCGGTGCACACCGGCTTACTCAATTATTTCGACCGGGCCGGAAGCGCCTTCATCTCGGCTTACCGGAAGCATCACAAAGATGGCTCTTTCGAAATTAAGGTGGAGTATTTGAGCAGTCCGAATTTGGATGATAAAGTGTTGATTTTATGCGATCCCATGCTGGCCACCGGGCAGTCGATGTACCTCACTTACAAAGCCATTTTGGCAATGGGTAAGCCCCGGCATGTGCATGTGGTAAGTTTAATTGCTTCGGCCGAGGGACTCGAATACATAAAGCGACATTTTCCCGAAAATACCAGTATTTGGTTGGGCGCTGTAGATGATGAGCTCACGGTAAAATCGTATATCGTTCCCGGTTTGGGCGATGCGGGTGATTTGGCCTACGGGCCCAAATTGTAGCCGAAATGCTGTTTAAGCTGGTTCCGATTTTCTTATTGTGTATGGTGAAGTTTGTGGTTGGCGTGCCTGCCTTGTATGCAGCCACAAAATGGGGCTTCCTGCCTTTGTTTTTGCTGTCGAGTGTAGCCGGTATCTCCGGAGTGGTGGCGTTTCTGTTTTTTGAAACATGGCTCAGTAAAATATGGAATCAGCTCAAGTCTAGGTTCGTGAAGCCATCAGCCCCTAAACCCCAAAAACGTTTTACCAGAAGAAATCGCATTTTGGTGAAAATCCTCAGAAAATATGGGCTTCCCGGTTTAGCCATCATTACACCCACAATCATTTCAATTCCTGTTGGAAGCATTTTGGCAGGCCGATTATTTCCCGACCATAAAAAAGTAATGCTTCACCTTTCACTCTCTGTGATTGCGTGGGCGGCGTTGTTGAGTGGAATTTTAACCAGTGGCATCAAATGGTAAATACCGAAAAGATTAAGCATGTTTTTTTTGATTTAGATCGTACGCTGTGGGATTACGACAGCAATGTGCGTGAGGCTTTGTTTGATTTATTCGACTTGTATTTATTTGATCGGGTAACCAGCGACGCCGAAACCTTTCATCGTTCTTTTTTATTTGAAAATGGTCGTCTTTGGGAAGATTATACAGCCAATAAAATCGACAAAGAATACCTCAGGAAAAATCGATTCTTATTTACCATTCGTCGCTTAGGTTTAACAGATGTTGAGTTGGCGCTCAGGTTGGAAGAGGAGTACATGCGCATTACACCGGCGAAAACGAACCTTTTGCCCGGAGTTCATGAGACCTTGACGGATTTAGCCCAGCGCTACGAATTGCACATTCTCACCAATGGATTTGAGGATGCACAACAGTTTAAGCTGCGTAACTCTGGAA
The DNA here is from genome assembly GCA_947459155.1 of Bacteroidota bacterium. Classification (GTDB taxonomy): domain Bacteria; phylum Bacteroidota; class Bacteroidia; order M30B66; family M30B66; genus CAMCXT01. Next base: position 8,053 of record CANHCM010000061.1, read on the forward strand.
TTCGTGCTTATTTTTCGGAGGTGGTAACCAGCGATAACGCCAAGGCTACGAAGCCAAACAAAGCCATTTTTGATTTTTCGGAGCGAACAGTGAAGTCATTGGCCCACGAATGCGTGTTGGTTGGCGATGATTTGAGAGCAGATGTTGAAGGCGCGCTAAACGCGGGATGGCAGGCCATTCACTTTCATCCGAACTCAGACGGAAAAGGAGTAAAATCGCTACCGGAGCTCTTGATGTATTTGTAGTCAAGCGTAAAGTTGGCAAAGCCTAACGCTGTGCTGTTTCACCTGTGTTTGCATGACCAATGGCTTCTAAAAACTGATTACGATTAATTGAATGCAGCCGATAGCTTTCTGAAATTCAAATGATGCTTATTGGATAAGGTTGTATTTCGTGATTGCCCGAATTTCCGGAAAACAAAAAAGGCGGTAGAAACCGCCTTTTCAAATGAGATATTGTTATTTACTTCTTTTCGCCTGAACAGCTTTTTGCTGCTGACTTACTGCAGCAGCCGCCTGTTTTTGCAGGAGCAGCGCCACCGTTTCCAGACTCTGCAGCCTTGGTTTCAGTTGCTTTTGTTTCAGCTGCTTTTTCCGCAGAACCGCATGATTTCGCTTCAGTAGACGAACAGCAGCTTCCTTTCTTCTTCTTTTTCTTGTCTTTGTCCTTATCCTTGTCTTTGTCGGTTTTTTCGATTGAAACAGTGTTGTTTGAAGCGGCATAAGCGCTAACAACAGAACCGAAAGAGAAGGTGCTCAGTAGGAGCAGGGCGATGATTTTTTTCATAGTTCAATGGATTGCTCGGTAAATGTACGTGAAAAATCAGATTTTGGTATACCAAAGACTGCGATTTCTGTGATTCCGCCTTTCACTATCTGTCCCAGTTTCACCGAAACTTTAGCATCGAGCGGTAGAATAATGTCAACGCGGGAGCCGAATTTAATGAATCCGAACTCTCCTCCTTGCTTGGCCTGATCGCCGGGTTTGCAATAGGTGATAATCCTCCTGGCCACATATCCGGCAATTTGGCGGAGCATTACGCTGTGGTGCTCATTTTCTACCACCACGGTGCTTCGTTCGTTTTCGGTAGATGACTTCGGATGACTGGCAACGAGGTACAGGCCTTCGTGATATGCCACATACTTCACGGTTCCACTAATCGCAAAACGATTGATGTGCACATTGAGTGGTGACATAAACACCGAAACCAACCTGCGTTTGCTTTGGTAATATTCGGGTTCATCGATTTCTTCGATGGCCACGATTTTTCCGTCGGCAGGACACAGGACATGCGCATCTCCTAAATTTTGTTTTCGGGATGGATTGCGGAAGAACTGCAATACCAGCAGGAAAATGATGACTGAAAGCACCAAGACTACTGTACGTAATACCAGGGCATCGCTGAAAAAGGCTTGCATGCACCCGTTCAGGGCTATGTTAAATATAGCCAATACAATGAGCATCTTGTGCCCTTCGCGGTGAATCGTCATGAGCGTGTTGATTTAGATAGGCAAAAAAGCACGCCTACAGGTGCATGTAGTTCTTTTTAGCCATCAGCTGTTCCTGCGTTTCGCGGAAGTCAGGGTCGTCGACACAGCAGTCGACCGGACAAACGGCGGCGCACTGAGGCTCATCGTGAAAGCCTACACATTCGGTGCACTTATCGGTAACAATGTAGTACACATCCATCGCCTTGGGCTGGTTACTTTGGTCGGCCTGATAGTTACCACTTGCAACATTTACCTCGCCTTTGAGCGAAGTGCCATCCGCGAAGCGCCACTCGGTACCGCCTTCGTAAATCGCATTATTCGGACACTCCGGTTCGCAGGCTCCGCAGTTTATACATTCATCAGTGATCATGATTGCCATAGCACATCAGATTTAAGGGTTATTTTCGCGGGGCGAAATTACGTGATATTTGATTCAAATGACCACCGAACAAAGAATACAGGCTTTTGTTGCACTGGGGCATGAAATCCGGCAGCTGCTTGAACACCCCGAAAGTCAGGCTCTGCATGTGCGGCAGCAACAATTGAAGTCGCTGGCCGGCAACCTTTACCTCAGCAACGCGTGGTTCAGTCCCGACCAGGTCGAACAAGCCCTTCGCGGTTTGGTTAAGCTGCTCGATGAGGCCTCGTTACGAAGCTGGTTACAGTCCTACATGGACCATTTGGAACAACCTTCGGACTCGACCATTGGCGTGGTGATGGCCGGAAACCTTCCTGCGGTTGGGTTTCACGATTTACTTTGCGTGTTGATCAGCGGTCGCAAGCTCACGGCAAAGCTAAGCTCCGACGATCGTCTTCTGCTTCCCGCGCTGGCCGCCATGCTCGTTGCCATTGAGCCGGGTTTCGCCGACCGTATTCACTTTAGCGATGGGAAACTCCTTCCTTTCAAAGCCATCATCGCCACCGGCAGCAATAACTCTTCCCGGTATTTTGAGTATTATTTCGCTCAATATCCACGAATCATCCGCAAGAGCAGAACCTCAATAGCCATTTTGAACGGACAGGAAACAGAGGCAGACCTGACCTCCTTGGCCAACGATGTGTTCTCATTCTACGGCATGGGCTGTCGAAACATCACCAATTTGTATTTGCCGGAGGGCTTTTCACCGATTCGATTCCTCGAGCAATGCGGACACTGGTCGCACCTCCAACACCACTCAAAATATTTCCACAATTACGAATACCACCGGGCGGGCTTTCTCATCAACCAAATTGCACATTTCGACAATGGGTTTTTGTTGCTAAAGGAAGACGAGGCCTGGCAAAGCCCGGTGGCCGTGTTGCATTACTCGATGTATACCGATTATGCAACGGTTAAAGCTGAGATTTTGAAGCGCCGGGAAGAGATTCAGGTGGTTGCCATGTTAAGTCCCGATCCGGACTTGCAAGCCGTACCTTTGGGTACCACTCAAATGCCGGGTCCAGCCGACTACGCCGATGGTGTAGATACCCTACAGTTTATTCTTCAAAACACCTGATTGATCATGAGTCCCAAGACCATTCAACAAAGTTTAACTTTCCTTTTTCTCTTTACCTTTTCGACCATGCACGCGCAGGAAAACACGCCCATCATTACCGGTGTTATGAACGACACTTTGTTCCAAACAGAATGGTATACACAATGGAACGACGCCAAAGACTACCAGCCCAATCAGGAGGTGTTGAGTAAGTTAACCGAATTGCCTACAGCCTCCATACAGTTTATGGTATACCTCGGAACCTGGTGTGATGACAGCCGCAAGCATGTGCCGGTGTTTCTCGACCTCGCACGCCGGTTGAACTGGAAGTACAGCCTTATTGGCGTAAACCGCGAAAAGGAATGTCCGCTCGATAAGAAAGCCTGTAAGTCGTGGGACATTCTCTATCTTCCAACTATCGTTGTTCTCCGCGATGGAGTAGAGCTTGGTCGCATGGTAGAAACGCCCAAAATATCGGTTGAACAGGATCTGCTCGACATTCTCCGAAAGTAATCCCACTTCGTGTATGAATAAATTGTGAAGCCCACAATTCTGTCACGAATCGAAGCAGGCTAAGTTTAACTTTGAGGCCCATGCACAAACTATTACTCCTATTGCTGGCTCTGGGTTTTAAAAAACAGGCCGCTGCACAAGTGTTTTGTCGAGAGATTGATTCCATTGCTACCCTACGTAAAACGGCATTTCCATTTGGTGTGGCCTCAGGCGACCCCCGCGAAAATTCGGTGGTATTGTGGACCTGCTTGTATACCAGTGAAACGAGCCCCCAGCAAGTGCAATGGGAGTTGTCGTTAGATTCTTCGTTCAGTCAATTGGTCAACAAAGGGCTTGAAACAACCGGCCCTGATCAGGGTTTTGTGGTGAAGCTGCAACTTAGCAAACTCAAACCGGGCACCACCTATTATTACCGATTTGGATGGGGAGGAAAATACTCGTCGACCGGACGAACGCGAACAGCCAGCACGAACGCCACCGAGCTCAAGTTTGGTGTGGTAAGCTGTAGCAGTTACTCCTGGGGTTATTTCAATGCCTATGCGGCTTTGGCCAAGGAGAAAGACTTACAGGCTGTGATTCATCTGGGCGATTACATTTATGAGCAAGGCCCCGGTGAGTATACTCATCCCAAGCTGGGCTTGACGCATTTGCCCAAGCATGAAATCGTGAGTTTACAAGACTACCGGAGCCGATACGCCCAATACCGACTCGATCCCGCACTCCAGGAGGCGCATCGGATGCATCCATTTATTGTGGTTTGGGATGACCATGAGTTGGCCAACGATGCGTATAAAGATGGTGCGCAAAACCATCAGCCCGAAAAGGAGGGAACTTGGGAACAGCGCACCCAAACAGCTCGTCGAGCCTATTTTGAATGGCTGCCGATTGAGTCGAACGAGCAGTACAGCATTCGAAGAAGCTTTGATTTCGGTCGGCTTGCCTCACTGTTCATGTTAGATGGACGGCTGGAAGGGCGTGACAAGCAATTGAAGAATTTCAACGACCCTTCGCTGGCCGATACCAATCGCTCGATGTTGGGCCGCGATCAAGCCAATTGGCTTATTGAGTCTGTTTCAGGTTCAAAGTCGAAGTGGAAATTGATCGGCAACCAGGTGATTTTCTCGGCCTATGAAATGCCTCCAAAATTCAAGACTTACCCCAAAAGCACCGATATGTGGAATGGCTATCCCGCGGAGCGGCAGAGGATTTTAAATGGATGGGAGCGAAATTCAGTGCGCGATGTATTGGTTTTAACCGGCGA
>CANHCM010000062.1 GCA_947459155.1 Bacteroidota bacterium
CTCGAGGCCATGCGCGATTACCAAATGGGTAAAATGGGCGTTCTGATCGAAGAATAATTTTTTTTCATTCACATAGGGCCTGATGAAAAAGTCAGACCGCGCAGCAGCATCGCCAGATAAATGCATCAGATGCAAGGCGACAAGGCGAAGCTGTATAGGAATACTGCGAGCCGCGGGCAACGAAGCAGATGATGTATTTCTGGCTAACGAAATATTTTTGATTTTGAAAGATTATCTGCACAGGAATTGAGAAAACAGGCCATAAATTCTTGCATTTAGATGGCTTTAAACAAATGTTAAAGCACTCAAAACAAATTCACTGAGTGTTTTTCTTTGGCCCTACATAGGGGTGCATGCCCCCTCACCTGTCAAAAGGGAAATAGCCAATATGAAAACTGGAATTTCCCTTTTGATTTTTTTAGGACTGTCGGTTGCTGTTTGGGCCGGCGACACCACAAAAACGCAAACAAGACCCTTTCAAATCAGCTTTGTTCATCCCATGAGCACCAATGGGATTGGCAATGCAAACAGCATCAATACATTTTCGCTCAACCTGATCTCGGGGTATGCCGGAGGCGTTGATGGTTGCGAAATCGGAAGCTTTGCCAATGTGGTAAAAAACGATGTTCGCGGAGCTCAAATCAGCGGGTTTGTAAATGTGGTTGGTGGCCAAAGCGATGGTGTACAATTAGCAGGCTTTAGCAACGTAAATCAACGGGGCAGTAAAGGTGTGCAGGCGGCAGGCTTTGCCAACGTGGTTAACGACACTTCCTCAGGCGTTCAAATAGCGGGTTTCAGCAATGTAAATAATGGCTCATTTGAAGGATGGCAAAGCGCCGGATTTCTGAATGTGAACACCCAATCGTTCGATGGCATTCAAACAGCCGGCTTCAGCAATGTCAACACAGCGTCGGTTTATGGAATTCAAGCCTCAGGCTTTTACAATCACGCTCAAGATTCACTACACGGAGTGCAGGTTGCGGGGTTTATGAACCTCTCTACCGGGAGTACAAAAGGCGTGCAGGTTGCAGGATTCCTGAATGTGAGTAAACGACTGAAAGGCCTGCAAATAGGCTTCATTAACTATACCGACACACTCGAAGGCGGCACTCCCATTGGTTTTCTGAGCATTGTGAGAAAAGGTGGATTTAACGCCTTTGAGCTCAGCGCCAATGAAACTTTCCCACTGGGTATGCAACTGAAAACCGGCTCCAACCGGTTTTACAATCTGTTTCATCTTTCGGCAAGACCCGGAAACGCCTTTGCCTGGGCCTGGGGAACCGGTTTCGGGCTGAACCTAAAATCGCAGGGGCGTTTTAGGATGAACATCGACCTTCTGGCTTCACACATCAACGAAGGACAGCTGTACACAAATCACCTCAACCTGCTTAGCAAGGCTCAATTGGGATTCACCTGGCAAATTGCCCGACGTTTTGCCATCTCGGCAGGGCCGAGCTTTAACTGCCTGGTGGTGAACAAACAATCGGCCGGAGAGTTAGCGACCGACCAAACTGTGGCACCATACAGCGTATTCGACAAGGTATACGATCAAACCCGTGTGCAACTCTGGCCGGGAGGATTTTTCAGCATTCGATTCTAACTCCACAAACACAACAAACCATTCGGGCTTCTTCATACGAGCCTCCCTAAACCTATTCTATCTATGAAAACTACAGCAATCCTGCTTTTCCTTCTCGGTTTTTCTCTGCTTAGCCATGGACAAACACTGAGTCAAACCATTCGCGGCGAAGTTCACGATCAAATTACAGAAATGCCCATTCCCGGCGCAACCATTTTGTTGATACCCAGCAATCCCATCATGGGAACAACCACCGATATGAACGGACAGTTTCGCCTTAACGCTGTTCCAATCGGGCGCTACACCATTCAGGTGAAGCTGCTGGGTTATCAGGAGTTAAACATGCCCAATGTTGTGGTTGGAACCGGAAAGGAAGTGGTATTAAACCTTAAACTCAACGAGAGCACGGTAGAAATTGAGGCTGTGGAGATTTCGGCCCAGGGTGCCAATAAAACGGAAGCCTTGAATGAGTTGGCCACTGTGAGCGCCCGACAGTTTTCGGTTGAAGAAACCAAGCGTTATGCCGGTGCTTTAAACGATCCGGGCAGGATGGCCCAAAGCTTTGCCGGAGTTACCGTAAATGCCGATGGAACCAACGAAATTGTAGTTCGGGGAAATTCGCCACGAGGCTTACTTTGGCGAATGGAAGGCATCGAAATTCCCAATCCGAACCACTTTTCCAACCAAGGTGCGTCTGGCGGTGCCATCTCCATGCTGAGCAACAACATGATGGCCAACTCCGACTTCTTTACCGGAGCCTTTCCGGCCGACTACGGAAACGCCGCTTCGGGGGTTTTCGACATTCGCCTGAGAAAAGGCAACAACGAAAGGCGAGAAAACGCCCTTCAAGTTGGAGTCATCGGCACCGACATCGCCCTGGAAGGGCCATTTAAAAAGGGCAAACCGGGCTCCTACCTCTTCAATTACCGCTACTCTTCATTGGCGCTTCTGCAGCGCATGGGGGTAGAAATTGTGGGGGATGCCATTCCGGTTTTTCAGGACCTGTCGTTTAACCTCAACCTTCCTACAGAAAAAGCCGGTCAGTTTACCCTCTTTGGAATTGGTGGATTAAGCAGTATTAATCAGGATTTCGAAGGCGTAAAAACCAATTATGCCGACCGTTTCAGGACCCATCTCGGCGTAGCCGGACTCACTCATAGTTACCTGTTTAACGATAAAACCTGGATAAAAACCGTGATTGCAGGCACGCTCACTTCGAACGAATATGAAGGTAACGTGCTCGACACCAACAATGTGATGCTCTACAAGGCCTCAGAAGAAGGCCATCAAAACAGAGCCTATCGAATTTCTTCGACCATCAACCATAAAATCAACCGCAAAAACAGCCTGCGTGCCGGTATAATCGGGGGCTTGCTTGAGTATAACCTGAAGACGGTGATTTTTGATGAGGCCAAGGATATGTACCGAACAGATGTTGACCAACGCGGGAGTACCGGACTGCTGCAGGGCTTTCTCAATTGGCAACACCGCATCAATGAGCAAACTACCTTGAATACCGGCGTTCATTACAGCCACTTTTTACTTAACAATAAATTAGCCCTGGAGCCACGCGCGGGCATCAAGTGGAATTTTAAAGGTTCACAAGTACTAAGTGCGGGTGTTGGACTGCATTCGCGCCTGGAAGATCTGGCCGTTTACTTCGCCCGAATCCCCGACGCAAACGGTCTTAATACCACACCCAACACCCAACTGGGCTTTTCGAGAGCCTTCCACACTGTGATGGGTTATGAATGCTTACCCGGAAAAAATCTTCACTTTAAAACCGAGGTGTACTATCAGCATTTGTATGATGTTCCGGTTGAAAAAGACATTGAAAGCTTTAGGTCGATGCTGAACATGAGTCAGGGCTTTGCCACATTTGCCGCCGAAAACAGCGGACTCGGACGAAACTACGGTATCGAATTTACCTTCGAAAAGTACTTCTCCAACAGTACGTATTTCCTCATCACCAACTCATTCTTCGACTCTCGCTACAAGGGCTCTGATGGTGTATGGAGAAACACCGCGTTCAACAACCATTATGCAGGAAGCTTTTTGGCTGGTAAAGAGTTCAGCATCAAGGATAAAAACACCCTTAGTTTAAACGTGCGCGTTGTATACTCGGGAGGACGAAAGTTTACGCCCGTAATTCTTGAGGAGTCGCTAGAAGCAGGAACAGGCGTGTATGATGAAGCCCGAGCATATTCGGCCTCTGCAGCCGACTACTTTCGCGCCGATTTAGGAATTAGCTACACCATCAACAAAAAGAAAACGGCCAGCGTTTGGAAAATTGACATTCAAAACGTCACTAACCGCCTGAATGAGTTTGGCCGTTACTTCAACAACGACGCGTTAAAAGAGGATGTTATTTACATGACCGGAATTATTCCAACGCTGAGCTACCGCCTCGAATTCTAACAAGGTTTTTTTCGATAACTGGTTCTGAATGCGTAAGAAATATGGCACATCAGATTGTCATTCAAAGAACTTCATGTAAATTTGAAGTTGCGTTAACATGCGTGAACGCCGCCCGCAATGAAATCTATCCATATTCTCCTTGTATCTCTCTTCTCAGTTGGCCTGCATCAATTGCGGGCTCAGGTGCTGATCAACGAAATTTCTGCCGCCAACAGGGCTATTGTTGCGGATGATTACGGAGACTATGAAGATTATATTGAACTTTACAATGCCGGTGGAGCCGCTGTGGACGTCAGCAGTTTCTTTCTAAGCGATGAACCTGCCAATCCTACAAAATGGCAAATTCCGGCCGGAACAGTCATCAACGCCGGAGCGTACCGCCTCTTTTTCTGTTCGGGCAGAGATGAGAACACCGGCTTAGCGCTGCACACCAACTTCAAGCTGAACCAGCTAAACGGAGAAACGGTTTTGTTTTCAAACAGCACCGGAACCTTGCTTGACTCTTACGCCTTAAGCCCTACGCAGGTAAACCAAAGCTGGGGTCGACAGCCCAATGGCGGAAATTGGAGAGTTTTCACCACTCCTACGCCGGGTGCAGCCAATGGCGCGGTATCGTTCATCGGTTTTGCGGATACTCCCCAGTTTAGTGTTGCCCCGGGTATTTATGCCGGAGCCCAAACAGTAGACATCATAGTTAGCGATGCCGGGTATACCGTCCGCTACACCCTCGATGGAGCAGAACCTACGGTAACTTCACCACAATTTACCAACCCAATAACGGTCAACAACTCTACTGTAATTCGCGCAAGAGCTTTTCCGGCAGCAGGAAGCAATTTCTTACCCAGCTTCATTGCCTCAAACACCTATCTGATTGGGGTTAGTCACGACATACCAATTGCCTCGTGGATTTCTGACGAGTACGACGACTTGTTCGCTTCCGGCTGGCAGGAAATTCCGGCCGCCATTGAGTATTTTTCACCCACAGGCCAACTTCTCTTCGAGTCGTTTGGTGAAGTAGATCGCCATGGAAACGACTCCTGGGCATTCGAACAAAAAGGGGTTGGTTTTATTGTGCGCGACCAGTATGGGTATGATGACCAAATCGATTATCCTATTTTCCCGACATCACCGCGGCAAGAATTTCAGCGAATCATATTCAAAGCCGGTGCTTCAGATAATTATCCTTTTACCTGGGGGCCCGGCTGCCACCTACGCGATGCCTTCATTCAGTCGTTGGCCGAACGGGCAAACTTAAACGTGGACTTACGCAGGAATCAACACTGTGCGGTATACATCAACGGTCAATACTGGGGGCTGTACGAAGTACGCGAAAGGGTAAATGACCCGGATTACACCGACTACTACTGGAATCAGGAAGAGGAAGACCTCGATATGCTAAGCTTTTGGGGAGGTCTCGAAGTGCGTTACGGTAGCGCTGATGACTGGAACGATTTGTACAACTACATCATGACCAACGACATGACCGATCCGGCCAATTACAGTGCTGTCTCGGGGCGTTTGGATGTGGCCTCATTGATTGATTATACGATCCTGAACACCTGGAGTGTGAACTCCGACTGGATGAACTGGAACACCATGTGGTGGAGAGGCCGCGGAACACCACCCGTTCGTTGGAAGTACATTTTGTGGGACATGGACAACGTGTTTGACCTCGGGCAGAATTACAGCGGATGGCCAACTACAGAATTCGATGCTGACCCCTGCGATCTGGATGAAAGCTTCGAAAATGCAGGTCCAAACGAAGGCCACCTGGATATTTACAACCGTTTGATGGCCAACCCTGAATTTAAGCAGCGTTTTGTAAACCGATACGCTGAACTGATCAATACATACCTCGGTTGCGATTATGCTTTAGCCCATTTCGACAGTATCAAGGCGCACATCGAAACTGAAATGCCTCGTCAGATTGCCCGTTGGGGAGGAACGATGGCCGAATGGCAAGGCAATATTGACTACATGCGAGGTCAAATTACCGGTCGATGCGAATACATTGAAGAACAAGGTGTTGTAAACTGTTATGAAGTAGATGGGCCTCATCGGATGGCCTTTCAGGTAGTGCCGGCCGGAAGTGGTACGATAAAATTCAACGAGCTTACCATTCCGAATTACCCTTGGAGCGGCTCTTATTTCGGAGGTGTGGAAGGTGATCTCGAAGCCACACCCAGCAGTCCGGCGTATGTTTTCGAATACTGGGAGGTCTTCAATTCTACGTTGAACGGGGCGACCACCGATGCCATCAATAGCTTTATGATTTCCGGTGCCGATAGCATTGTGGCCCACTTCAGAGTAGTTGAAACACACGATATTACTTTCGTTGTTGAGCCCCCCAACGGAGGAACTGTCTCCATTAACGGGATTACACCGGGAGCATTTCCATTCAGCAATACCTACAACGATGGATTCCCGCTGAGCTTAACCGCGACAGCCGATCCAAATTACGATTTCGTGGAATACTCCGCCGCAAACCATACATTTAGTCCGGATCCTTTGCAAACCAGTGTTTTTCTGGAAGCTTCGGCCGATGATACCATCTTCATTCGATTTATTCCGAAGCAAACCTGGTTGCTCACCGTTCAGGTTCAGCCTGAAGGTTCCGGTAAAGTGCTACTCAACAGCGATTGGCTTCAAGAATATCCTCATACAGAAGTCTATTTCCCACAAACATTAATCAACATCGATAACTACGCATTCGAGGAATTCGAATTCGACCGTTGGGAGCTGCAGTATCACACATTTATCGACTCAAGCCTGAGTGTGAATTCATTTGTCATCGACACTACCGATACCCTCATTGCACATTTCAAGCTGAAGGAAGTCATCCCACAAACGATGTACGTTCCAAGTGGCTTTACTCCCAATGGCGACAATCTCAACGATGTTTTTGAGGTATACCATACTGAAACCGTTTCAGAAGGCAACATCCGGATTTTTAACCGTTGGGGCGAACAGGTGTTTCAATCAGATAAACTCGATTTCTCCTGGGATGGCACAATCAATGGTCGTCCTTTACCGGATGATGTCTACTTTTACGTCCTCAATTACTTCCTGAAAGACGAGTATTTCGAAACGGCACAGGGAAGAATCTCCATCACCCGATAAGCATGCTTAAACCTCTACTGACCTCTTTGTTCAGCACTGCGCTGACCTTTAGTGCATTGAATGCACAATTACTCCTCAACGAAATTGTAGTGAATCCACCCGGAGCCGACGACGGGAGAGAATTCATCGAACTTAAAGGAAGTCCGGGCAGCACCCTGAACAACATTTATGTGGTGGTTATTGAGGGAGATCCGGGAAGTGCTGGGAATTCCGATTTGGTAATTCCGCTGAACGGAATCACACTGGGCTCGAATGGCCTGGTATTCATCGGCACAAGCCTGGGCTATCCAAACATCGCTCCTCCAACCGTTTTTAAAGACACTTTGATCTTTGGTTTACCCATTCTTGACAATGGAAGTATGTCGTTTTTGGTATTGTTCAGTCCTTCGCCGATTTTAACAAACGTCGATTACGACAACAACAACGACGGAACCCTCGAATTGCCTCAGGGAGCAATCATTCAGGATGCAGTTGGCTGGACCAATGGCGATGTGGATGCCCTGATCTATGGAGGCGTAATTTTAAGCCAAAGTGCTGGGACACCGGATGCTGCTGTACGCTTCTTCGACAACACCACGCCCTCTTCAGTCTCTGCATGGTACAATGGCGACTTAATCAGCCCCAACCAATTTGATCCATTAGAGGTGAGTTCCAATTTTCCGCAAGGTGCGGGCATCACGCCCGGAGGCATTAACGTTCCCAACAATGGTGTAGGGTTTAGTCAGGTTACGCTCTCGAGTTTAGAACTTTTCCCCAATCCGGCTTCTGATTGGGTTCAGCTGAAGGGGTTTGAATCTCAATCAACTACGGTTCAACTCTTCGATATGGCCGGAAGATCACAAGCTGTGGTATGCAGCCCGGAGGGCAGAATCGATGTTAGCACCTTACCTTCAGGACTTTATATGCTTATTGTTCAGGATAAATCTACGGTGCGCAAAGCTAACCTGATGGTTGTCCATTAAGATCGGCTTCCAAAAATCGAAGAGCCAATCCGAACCATATTACTGCCTTCTTCCATGGCGATGCGATAATCGCCACTCATTCCCATTGAAAGTATTGGGAGTGGAAGTCCGCTCGACGCTTTTACCTCGCGATAAAGCTTGGACAGGCCTGAAAACTCTCGCCGAATCAATTGGTCATCCTCCGTAAAACTGGCCATACCCATCAGCCCTTGAATGGCAACATTGGGAAAACGATTGCGCGATGGGGCCTCGAGCAGCGGTAAGACTTGTTCAGGCAGAAAGCCATGCTTGCTCTCTTCGGTGGCGATGTAAACCTGAATCAGGCAAGAGATTACCCGATTGTTTTTTTGTGCTTCCTTTTGGATGGCTTCAAGCAACGACTCCGAGTCGACCGAATGAATAAGCGAAACAAACGGCGCGATATATTTCACTTTATTGGTTTGCAGGTGACCGATCATATGCCACTCGATGTCGGTCGGTAAAGCCGAAAACTTCGCGGCCATTTCCTGAGCGCGGTTCTCCCCAAAAACCCGTTGGCCTGCCTCGTAAGCCTCTTGAATCATCTCTACCGGCTTCGTTTTTGAAACCGCTACGAGGCTCACACCCGGAAGCAATTCGGACCTTATGGCCTCAAGTCGTTTTGCGATGGTATCCATGCGCTTCGTTCTCCAAATCGTAAATCACGAGTCCATTTAACAACTTAGGTTCGAACCAGGTTGTTTTGGGCGGCATCATTTTCCCTTGATCGCTGAAACTAAAAAACTGCTGGAAGCTAACGGGAAAAAGTCCGAGAGCTAAGGCATACCGGCCACTGTCGACCTGCGCTTTCATCTCTTCCGGTCCTTTCAAGCCGCTCAGAAATCCAATGCGGGTGTCGTTGCGCAAATCGGTGATTTCAAACAAGGGCGCTAAAATTCGTTGTGTGAGAATATTGGCATCAAGCTTATCGCCCAACTGATTGTTCTGGGCTGCCAGCCTTAGATTGAGTCTGAACCATTTGCCATCCATGTACATGGAAAACTCATGCAAACGGCTTGGCTTGAAAACATCGGCATTCACCACATCTACTTCGAAATCTTCTTCGAGCCTACCCAAAATTTCGGTGAGGGTCAGATCGCCGGTATCCTTCACCAAACGGTTAAACTCAAAGAGTTGCAAGTTGTGATCGGGGAGAAATACTCCCATGAACCGCTTGGCCGGCGTATTTTCGGGTGCTTCTTCAGCCAGTAGCACCGAAGAAGCGGAACGGTGGTGACCATCGGCTACGTAAACGGTACTCAGCTGATCAAATTCCTGCTGAATGACTGCAATATCTTCGTGATGACTCACTACCCAAAGTAGATGTTCCTTGCCATCAAAATGGAACTGCGCATACGGCTCGTTGCTCGTCAGTCGATTCATCAACTCGTCGATCGAATGCCTGTGCGGATAGGTAAACATGACCGGCTCCGCATTAATTCCAACTACACGGAGGTAATCTTTTAACTTCTCCTCTTTGGGCGCCAGGGTTTGCTCATGAATCTTAATCCGCCCGTCGCGGTAGGCGGTGGCATCGATGGTTGCGATTAAGCCGGTGTACACAAAATGCGGTTTTACCTGACGGTAGATGTAAAACACAGGCTCATTTTGTTTCTCGAGAATACCATCATTCAAAAACCGCAGGAACTTCTCGCGGCTTTTCTGCTGCGCCTCGGGATTATCGGGACGAGTGCGCTTTCCGTTGGCCAATTCGGGCTTAATAATGTTAAGGAATGACTCGGGCTTCTCTTTAACAACCGATTCTACTTCCTTAGCAGTATAGGTATCGAAGGGTTTTGAGATTACAGCTTCAACCCGATGGCGCGCCGGAACGAGTCCGCGGAATGGATGAATAAACCCCATGTTTAGCGGGCGTAGTAACGGATGATGTATTGTGCCAACTCGGTGGCGATGCGTTCCTGGGCTTCGGCAGTTGAGGCGCCAATGTGAGGACTTACGGAGATTTTGGGATGAACGAGCAAATCTTCACGTGGGGTGGGCTCATTCTCAAACACATCAAGTCCGGCAAAGCTCAGTTGTCCAGTATTGAGGGCTTGCAGCAAAGCATCTTCATCGATAACGCCTCCGCGTGCTGCGTTAACCACACCGGCACCTTTCTTCATGCGCGATAGCTCATCTGCCCCCAGCACGGCCTTCCCATTCACCTTTCCGGGAACGTGTAAACTGAGGAAATCGCTTTGGGCAATTACTGTATCGAAGGACACAGTTTGAATGGGAATGCTGATTTTCTGGCCAGTTTGAGCGATGTTGAGTTCCAGATTAACTTCCTGAATGAAAGGATCGGTAGCGATTACCTTCATGCCCATACCAATGGCCATCCGGGCAACGGCTTGACCAATCCGACCAAAGCCAACGATACCCAGCGTTTTACCCTGCAGCTCGATTCCGGCAGAATAGGTTTTCTTCAGCCCGTTAAACTGGGTATTCCCCACAGTTCGCATGGTATGGTTGGCATCCTGAAGCCAACGAACGCCGGCAAAAAGATGCGAAAAAACAAGTTCCGCCACCGATTGAGAGGAAGCTGCGGGAGTGTTAAACACTTGAATGCCGCGTGTGTCTGCATGGCGTGTGTCAATGTTATCGAGACCTACACCGGCGCGGCCGATGAGGCGTATTCCCGGACAGGAATCCATCACCTCGGCAGTAATTTTTGTGGCACTTCGAACCAACACCACTTCGAAGTTCCCTTCGTTGATGGTTTGGATGAGTTGACCTTCAGGGGCTTTATTCGTTTCGACGAAGAAGCCGGCATTTTCCAACAGGGTTTTTCCAATGGCATCAATGCCATCATTTGCCAAAATTTTTACCATGACTGCGTTGAATTAACCGTGATTTTTTTCAAAGGCCTGCATGACCTCAACAAGGGCTTGCACACTGGAAAGTGGCAGCGCATTGTACATAGAAGCGCGGTAACCACCAACCGATCTATGTCCGGCCAAACCTGAAATTCCGGCTTCTTTGAGCATGGCATTAAACAGGGCTTCCTTGGATGGATCATTCATGATGAAATTGGCATTCATCCGTGAGCGGTCTTCTACCTCAACGGTTCCCTTAAACTGGCTGTTGCGGTCGAGTTCGGTATAGAACAGATTTGACTTCTCTTCGTTCCGGGCTTCCATCACGGCAACGCCGCCCATGGCATCGAGCCAGCGAAGGGTGAGCATGGAAACGTACACTGCAAAAACCGGCGGGGTGTTGTACATCGACTCTCCTTCGACATGAATGGCGTAGTTGAGCATTGTAGGCATTTTCCGCTGAATACGTTGTAATGCCGATTTTTTAAGGATGACCATCGTGGCTCCGGCAGGGCCCATGTTTTTCTGAGCACCGGCATAAATAAGGTCGAATTTACTGGCGTCGAAGGTGTAGGAGAAAATGTCGGATGACATATCGCAAATCAATGGAACCGGCGATTGAGGCACAGTTCTGATTTGAGTACCGTAGATGGTGTTGTTGGAGGTGTAATGGAAGTAATCGGCATCCTCAGGAATATTGAATCCCTTGGGTATATATGAAAAATTACGGTCCTCGGAACTTGCCACTACCACTGTTTCGCCGTAATGTTTAGCCTCTTTAATGGCCCTGGAGGCCCATACACCTGTATTGAGATACGCTGCTTTCTGGTGGAGGAAATTATGGGGCACCATGGCAAATTGCGTAGAGGCACCACCTTGCAGAAAGACAACTGCATAATCATCGCCCAGGTTGAGCAATTTTTTAGTGAGGGCGACTGCTTCATCAAAAACAGCGATAACATCCTTACCGCGGTGAGATATTTCGAGCAATGAAAGCCCGGTATTGTTAAAGGAAAGACATGCTGCGGATGCTTGATGCAGCACTTCAGCCGGTAGTATGGCCGGTCCGGCACTAAAGTTATGTACCATGAAATAGAGGCTAAGATGAACGGCTCAAATTTAGTTATTCGCCTTGCCATTCAACCGAAAGGGAAATAAAAAAACCCGGCTGTTCACCGGGTTTTCAACTTTAAATTTCAAACTATCTCGAGATGGTCTCCGCAATATGTTGCCCTTGTTGATCAAGGCTTACGGCAGAAATCATCTTGTTGTCTTTGTAGTTTACCTTATAACGAACCAAGCCATCCTGGTCGTAGACCTTCCATTCGCCCACTTTAACGCCATTATCGTAATTGGCTTCACCGGCTTTCTGACCACTTTCGTGGTAGTTGATCCATGTACCGGTCATTTTACCATTGGCAAAAGCGCCTACTTCCTTGAGTTTACCATTCTGAAAGTAGTTTTTTACCGTGTAGTTCTGTGCATCGGTATATACGTACACACTTTTCAATGAGCCGTTGTCATGGTACGTCTTTAACTCCTGCTGAGCATTTAATGTTAGCCCAAGTCCCATAAAAATGAATGCAAGCAGTGTTTTCATCGTAGTTTCTTTTACCAGTTTAACGTCTTTCAATAACACAAAGTTACACATTAATTCATTCCCGCATCACTTTTTGGTAACATTGGCTTAATATTTAACATTGAAA
>CANHCM010000063.1 GCA_947459155.1 Bacteroidota bacterium
CACAAATTTATTTCTAATTAGAGGTATCCTTGAATACGATCCTCGCGCCTATGCTTCGCGCTCGGGTCGCATTTAAGGATCACAAATTTATTTCTAATCAGAGGTATCCTTGAATACGATCCTCGCGCCTAGGCTTCGCGCTCGGGTCGCATTTGAGGGAAAAACAGCACGTCCTGAATGGATTTGGAGTTGGTCATGATCATGCTCAGGCGGTCGATGCCGATGCCGAGGCCTGCGGTGGGTGGCATGCCGAACTCGATGGCGCGGAGGAAGTCTTCGTCGAGGACCATCGCTTCTTCGTCGCCGCGCTTGCCGAGCTCGAGCTGCTCTTCGAAGCGGGCGCGCTGGTCGATCGGATCGTTGAGTTCGGAGAAGGCATTACAGATTTCCTTTCCATTGCAGATGCCCTCGAAACGCTCTACCAGTCCGGGTTTGCTGCGGTGTTTTTTGGCCAATGGCGACATTTCCACAGGGTAATCGGTGATGAACGTCGGCTGGATCAGGTGTGGCTCGCAGGTCTCGCCGAAAATTTCGTCGATCAGCTTACCGCGCCCCATTGAGGCATCCACTTCGACGCCCAGTTTGCGCGCCGCGGCAGCCATGGCGGCTTCATCCATTTCAGAAACATCCACTCCGGTAAAGTGCTGGATGGCTTCGTACATGGTCATTCGCTTCCAGGGGCGTTTAAAGTTGATGAGGTGTTCGCCCACCTGAACTTCGGTTGTACCGTGGATGCGCAGTGACACCTGCTCTACCATTTCTTCAACCAGTTCCATCATCCATTCATAGTCCTTATAAGCCACATACAGCTCCACCTGCGTGAATTCGGGGTTGTGGAAGCGGCTCATGCCTTCGTTACGGAAGTCCTTGGCAAATTCGTAAACGCCATCAAAGCCCCCGACAATCAGGCGTTTCAAGTATAATTCGTTGGCGATGCGCAAATACAGCGTCATGTCCAACGTATTGTGGTGGGTTTTGAACGGTCGCGCCGCGGCACCACCATACAAAGGCTGTAAAATCGGGGTTTCTACCTCGAGGTAACCACGACCATTCAGGTATTCGCGAATGGTATTGGTGAGGATGGTGCGCTTCACGAAGGTTTCCTTCACCTGATGGTTTACAATCAGATCGACGTAACGCTGGCGGTAACGCAGCTCAGGATCGGCAAATGCATCGTACACTTCGCCATCTTTTTCTTTTACGATTGGAAGCGGGCGCAACGATTTACACAACAATTTCAGCGAGGTTACATGCAGTGTTTTTTCGCCGGTTTGGGTAACGAACATGTAGCCTGTAACACCAATGATGTCGCCGATGTCGAGTAATTTTTTGAATACGGTGTTGTAGAGTGTTTTATCGTCGGTTGGACAAATATCGTCGCGGCGGATATAAATCTGCAATCGATCGGAGCTATCCTGAATTACCGCGAATGTCGCGTTGCCCATGATTCGGCGGGTCATGATTCGACCGGCGATGCTCACTTCCTGAAAGTTCTTTTTCTCGGCTTCGAATCCGCGGTTTATTTCGGCAGCGGTGGTGTTCACTGGGAACAATTCGGCCGGGTAAGGATCGATTCCCAGCTTTTTAATTTCTTCAAGACTATCGCGGCGTTGACGCTCTAATTCAGACATTTCGCTCATGGCGTGTTTCATAAAATGAGGCGCAAAAATACGGTGATTGAAATGATTTTTGGGTTGACAATGTTTACAAAGCGAAAAAATGTATCTTTGCCGCCCAATTCACATTTTACCAAACAACACATGCCAGTTAAAATCAGATTACAGCGTCATGGTAAGAAGGGTTATGCTTTCTTCCACATTGTCGTTGCCGATGGTCGTGCACCTCGGGATGGTAAGTTTATCGAGAAACTCGGTACATACAATCCGAACACCAATCCGGCTTCGATTGAGTTGAACTTTGAGAAGTCGTTGCAGTGGTTGAAAAACGGAGCTCAGCCTACCGAAACAGCCCGCGCTATTCTCAGCTACAAAGGAGTATTGATGAAGCTTCACCTTGATAAAGGTGTTGTGAAAGGTGCTCTGACCGATGAGCAGGCTCAGGCTCGTCTTGAGAAATGGCTCGAGGCGAAGACCGGAAAAATCGAAGGCAAGAAATCAAGCCTCGTGAATGCTAAAGAAAGCAGCCTGAAGCAACGTATGGCCGACGAAGCTGCTAAGAATGCAGCCCGTGCAGCGGCTATCGCGGCGAAAAACGCTCCGGCGCCAGAACCGGTTGCCGAAGTGGCCGAAGAAGTTGCCACTGAAGAAGCTCCTGCAGCAGAAGCCGCTGAAAGCGATGCTCCAGCAGCAGAAGGTGATGCTTCAGCAGAATAATGGTTATGCAGCCTGAAAACTGCTTCCAACTTGGAACCATCGTTCGGAAAAGCGGTACCGATGGAAGAGTGATTCTTCTGATGGATACCGATAATCCAAAAGCCTATCAAAAAACGGAATCAGTATTTGTGGAAATCCACGGAACACTGGTTCCGTTTTTTATTGAACAAATCCGCCTGCAGCCTTCGAACACTGCGCAGGTGAAGTTTAAGGACATCCAGTCGGACGAACAGTCTCAAACCCTCATTGGTTGTCCTGTTTACCTTCCACTAAGCGCCTTGCCACCATTAACGGGGAATCGCTTTTACTACCATGAGGTAATCGGCTGGGAAATCAAAGATTTGAATTCCGGTCGAGTGGCCGGAATGATTAAAGATGTGTTGGAAAACGGTCCAAACGATCTTTTTCAGTGTGTGCTGGATGGACAGGAAATCCTTATTCCGGTAGCCGACGACTTTATTCAGGAGGTTGACCGTTCGGCGAAGGTTATCCACATGAAGCTTCCGGAAGGATTGCTTGAAGTGAACCGCAAAGATTAATATAGCTTTACTGCCACTTTACGGCGAACAATTGGTGATAAATCCGATACAGCGGGTACTGTGATCCTTTGGCCAGTTTGCGGTTAAACCACAAATCAGGGTCGATTTGTTTTTGCATCCATGTGTCCCAAAAGGCAAGGGTTTCAAATTGAAAACGGGCCGACTCGTTGAGGAGTTTGCCGGCTTCTGCTTTTTTCTTCTCCTTGAGCAGGCCGATGATTTGTTGCATGAGCAACTCATCGGGACTGAGCCGCGGGGCTGAAGGCTTGTGCTGTTTGAGCACTTTGGCTGCTTGTCGGGTTTTTCCGGCTTCAAGGAAGGCTGAAGCCGCGCCTACGCGTACCAGCGTTTGTTGGCTGAGGTCGTAACGCAGGTATTTGAGGGCCTTGGTCCAATCGACCAACACCTGTTTTTGCACTTCAGGCTGGTTGATTTGCCGCCCGATTTGGGCCCTAAGCAATGACAAATACAGCAATTGTCGCTTGAGTTCATTGAGATTCACAGCAGCCTCGGCCGATTTAAATGGCTTGGTCTCGAGGTCTTTCTCAAGCTGATTGAGTTTTTCCAAAGCCAGAAACGGCATTCCTTTGCGGGCGAGGAACTGGGCATACAGGAAGGTAGAATGAAAGCGAAAGGCATTCATTTCCAATTTATTCCACCGAATTTCGCCCAGTTCGTACAAGGCAATCAGATCGGGAATGCGGGCGAGCTTGATGCTGGCCAGAGCGAGGCTGAGATGTTCAAAATCGGCCTCCGAAGGTGCTTGCAAAGCAGACATCAGGCGGTAGAGCGAATCGCGGTCGGTAGCGGGCATCAATCGCCTAAACAGGAGTGGAAACTTGTCCTCTTCGAGGGCCAGGAGTGGTTTTCGCAGGCGTTCGCAGGACTGAAGAACGACCGGAGCCGACCACACAGGGCGATTCAGGTCGCCGAGACTGTCTTTTCGCATGCGCACCAGCAGATCGCCCGAGTAAGCCATCAGCGGAGCGGCCAAACCAATAGAATCGCCGGTGTTGAGCAGTTGAGCGCTTTTGAGGGAGTCGAAGCTGCAGCCTGCGCGGAGCATGAGTTTAAGCGACTTCCAAACCAGTACTGCGGGCTCCTGCATTTTCTTCTGCAGCACCTTCTTTTCCCGAACGGCATCTTGCGAAAAGCCGCACTGCAAGGCCATCAGAAGGAGGCCTAAGGCTAAACTGAATTTCTTTGTGTTCACAAACATCGGAGCGAAGGTAAACAGCCTGAAAGGCCAAATGTCGGGCGCTTGCGTTTATTCACCAACAATAGAATGTAAAAAAGGCACCTCCGAAATGGAAGTGCCTTGGACACACTCAAACTAAACTATTCTTAATTCAGGGGTTCCGAAATTTTTGCTACCCATTCATCGAAGGAAAGAAGAACCTCCTTCACTTCAAAATTGGAAAGAAAAACACGGTTGAGCGCCTCGTTGTACAGTCGATCGTACACGCGCTGGGCTTCTTTTTCGCTCGACAGCATGCGTTCGGCGATGCTACGGGCAGAGGCCATGATTTCTTCGGTGGCTTGACTGGCGCCGCCCATATAGCCGAGGAAGTCGTTGGCCACACTTTCGATGGCTTGCTCGCGGGTTACCGTAATTTGATTCTCACGAATCAGCTTGTTTTCAATCAGTTGCCAGCGGATGCCTTTGGCGTAGTTGGTGTAGTTTTGCTCGATGTCTTCGGCCTTTACGTTGCCTTCGTTTTGACTGGTGAGCCAACGCTTCAGAAAATCGTCGGGCAGCGGGAAATTGGAATTATTTACCAGGTGCTCAACAACTTCGTTAAAGAAACGGGCTTCGCTGTCTTTGGTAAAGCGGGCTTCGGCATCGCGCGCGATTCGCTCACGCATTTCGGCTTCGGTAAAAATCGTGTTTGGACCGAACACCTTATCGAAAAACTCCTGGTTAATTTCTGCGGGTGCCTGTCGGCGGATGACATGAGCGGTAAAGCTAAACTCCGATTGCAGGGCCTCAACTTCTTCGGTTGAAATGTTGAGGATTGAAGCGATAACCGTTGGGTTAACGAAAACCGTTTTGGGGTTTAGGTTACGCACATCTTCCTTCTGGATGCCTACAAAGAACTGTGCGTCTCCTTCTTTAAGGTCGGCAGGATGGATTTCGATTTGTCTTTCGATACCTCCTTCTTTCGCGGTTCCATCGGCATTGAGCTCTTTTAATGTGCCCGAGATAACATCGTTAGCCTCGGCAATTTCTACCTCTTTAAAATCGGCCACCCGGTTGCGGTAATTCTCCACTTCCTTGTTCACGAAATCATCGTCGGTTAGGGGCTTGTAGAGGTTGAAGGATTGGGTGCTGTTCACTTCAAGTTTGAAATCGGGAGCGAGGCCAATTTCAAAGGCCAGCTTGATATCGCCCGGATCATCGAGGTTGAGGGAATTGTCATTTTCAGGATGCGGGAGCGGATTTCCGAGAATATCGAGTGAGTTATCGCGGATGTAGTTGAAGAGGCTCTCGGAAGTGATTTTGTTCAGTTCATCGACCAAGATGGATTTCCCATACATCTTCTTCACCATTCCAGCGGGCACTTTTCCGGGACGAAAGCCTGGCATGGCTACTTTGCGGGTGTAATCCTGCAATTGTTTATTGATACGGGGCTGGTAATCGGCTGGATTCAACTCAATACGAATGATGGCGTTGAGTTCGTCTTTGCGTTCCTGAGTGATGTTCATGTGTACGTATAAAAAAATGCCCCCCGAAGGAGGACTTTTTGGTGCGGATGAAGGGACTCGAACCCCCACGCCTCGCGGCGCCAGATCCTAAGTCTGGTGCGGCTACCAATTACGCCACATCCGCAGGATCCTTTAAAAGGAGCGCAAAAGTAGCAGGAGCAAGTGGAATAACCAAATAAAAATGCACATTCAACAATAATTTCCCGCAAATGTTAGGCTGAGTAGTCTCTCCTTTAACTTTACGCCCTAAAAAAGAACGAAACATGTATGATATTCTGAAAGTGTCGCACAACGGGTTGCGCTGGGTTCTGCTCGCCTTATTGCTCTTTGTTATTGTACGCTCATGGTTAGGTTTTGCGCAGAAGTCGACCTACGGCAAACTCGACAATGCCACCGGAGGTGCGCTGGTTGGACTTTCTCACTTACAGCTGTTGATTGGCTTTATCCTGTATTTCGGATTGTCGCCCATTACCCAGGCTGCGTTCGCCGACTTTGGCGCTGCGATGAAAGATCCTACACTACGTTTATATGCGGTGGAGCACATTTCGACCATGTTGATTGCCGTAATTTTGATTCAGGTTGGTCGTATTTTTTCGAAGAAAGCCACAGAAGACGCGCGTAAGTTCCGCGTGATGGCGGTGTTCACCACTTTCGCCTTATTGCTGATGGCGAGTCGTATGCCGAATTGGAACTTTTAACAAACTCCTTAGAAAAGTTAAAGGCAGCCTTTTGAGCTGCCTTTTTTGTTTCTCGTTATCGACGACGCGGAGGGGTGATTCGCTGAGGAGGCACCACTGGCGGACGGAAGTTTCGGTTAAGGTTGGGATTCGCATTCCGGTTAACATTGCTGCTGGATGACCGTTGCGCTTTTCCGAAGATGAATCCAATTCCAACCTGAGCGGCAATCATATCGGTTCGCGACACTTTTGGAACGGCATTGATTGCGAGGTCGTTCGACTCAAGAGCTCCTTCGGTCGGAACACCACCTGCAAATCCACCCACGTTGAGCTGAACATCCCAATTTTGAATTTGGTTTCTGTCGAAATACCTCGCCCAGCCACCTCCTAAATAGGTGGCATTAAGGTTCAGGTATAAATTGGAATTCAAATAAATATATGTTCCCACTCCGAATCCGGCAGTCCACGTAAAGGAGCTTTCCTGGGTATTCCTTGTAATCAATCCATTATCATTATTGTGGGCGAAAAAGCGCTGAGGTGAGCGGTCGTAAACCGAGGTGGCTGTCCACAAGTAGTTAAAACCACCAACCAGGTCGATGTAAGGCTTTACAAAGCGTGTAGGTGCCTGAAAGCGCAGCATAAAGCGACCATTAAGAATGTTATTGTTCATGCGAAATTCGAGCGGAATGTTCAGTTGATCGATGAGTATTCCACCTGCGGTAATGTCGGCTGTTAGGTTGCGGTTAACCCTATTTCCACCGGCGTGCAGATAAGTAAAGCCGCCACCCACCAGAAACGGAACGCGTAACTGCGGCTGATGCAGGACATTAAAGGTTAATCCAAAAGGGATTGAAGAACTCGTTTCGGCGAAGGAATACATGGGAATCCCGAGGGCCAGATTAAGGTCGCCCCAGGTAGCCGACCGAGGTCCTTTTTGTGCATTTCGATTGTTGGGGTTATTGTTAGGCTGCGCGATGAGCGTTGCCGAAATCAGCAAACCTGAGAGGCACAGAAGTATCGGTGTTTTCATAAACAAGATTTAACGAAAAAGCGACACATAAAAATCGTGCCTTAAGTTAAAATTCAATTAGTAATTCCTTGGTTTAGGGTTAATTCCCCGCTGGGGGGGATGACATTCCGAAAAATTGTAGTCGAACGTTCCACCCGATGATTGCCGTTTCGCCAATGACTATTTGGAACGCGAGAGCGTTTACAAACGCTGACATCTAAAGCCACAACGCATTACATATCCACTTCAACATTTGAAAATTAAACTGGATTTCTGTCTGCCGGTTGTTTTAATTGAGCTTTTTGATGAGGAAATCCAAGCACCCCAAAAATCACGTGGATGCCTCAATGAAAATGGAAATGATCCGGGGCTGTCGAAACGTGTGATTGTAAAGATCTGTATTCCAATTACTTAATCTCAATTTGCGCCCTATTGAAGTGGATCACACCGAAATCCTGATTGGTCTATTTGGTAAAAGCTTCATTTTAAACCGATTACCTCAACTAAAAAAACTAAACACTTATACACGTTTCTAAACGTTTAACAACCGACTAATCGGCCGAATGGGTTGTAACTTTGCCATGGAGGGTGGCTCGCGGCCGGCCCCGCATTCTGGGTTCCACCCAAGCAACAACCTATTGAATAACAATTCATTACAAAAAAAGGCTTGCTTCGATGACCAGGCCTAATGACTTCTTTTAACATTTCAGGGTGACGTCAATGGATGAACACCTACTCATTTGATTTTCAAAGACAAACGAACCACACCGATTAACTTTCTCTGCGCAAGTTCGAATTACATCATTGGTCCTGCAGCCAATCAAATGACAATCAACAACTTGCAAGTCCACCTTTCTTAAACGTTTATACACGTTTATAAACGTTTAACAACCGACTAATTGATCCATCTGGTGGTAACTTTGCCATGGAGGGTGGCTCGCGGCCGGCCCCGACCGAAGCCACCATTCCCATCTAAACATTTGAAAATCAGATACTCAATTCAAACAACTCCTTGTTCACATTGTCGAATATCGATGTTTTGATTGCCGAAATCCTTGATTAACTTTGCGCCGGTTGTGAAGATTATGAAAAACGTGAAACCCAATATCCTTCTTGTAGCCGGTGCCATCCTCGCCGCAGCATTGTTTCGTCTTGTTCCGCATTGGCCAAACTTCACTCCAATGGGAGCCATTGCTTTGATGGGTGGAGCCTTGATTACCAATCGCTTTGCCGGAGCCATCATCCCGATGCTGGCCATGTTGATTTCAGACTACCTAACAGTGGTTCTTATCAACTTTGCCTGGACAACGCCCGCTGAATACTTCACTTCACCACAAACCGCCTTTGTCTATTTAGGTATTCTTTCGAACGTATTGATTGGCTTTGTTTTAGGACAAGTGTCTGTTCGCAAAGATGGAATCTCAATCACATCATCAAAGTTTAGTGCCTCACTACTTGGAGCATCATTGGTTTCAGCGATACTCTTCTTTTTGATTTCCAATTTCGGAACATGGGCTTCCGGACTTACACCTGGAAACCCTTCGCTGCTGGCTGTTTACGCATTGGGCATTCCTTTTTTCGGATACAGCCTGATGGCGAACGTATTTTACAGCTTCCTCTTTTTCGGTCTGTTCCAGGTAATCTGTGAGCGCTATCCTGCATTGCGCGAGGTTACAGTGCGGTAGTAACTGCCGTTATGCTAAGCTTTTGGGAGCGCGACTCCTGGTTTAATCACTCCGATTTTTGCATAATTGGGGCTGGAATTGTTGGACTTAGTGCAGCAATCAGGCTTAGACAATTGCACCCAAAGGCAAGCATTCTCGTTCTGGAAAGGGGCATACTACCCGATGGAGCATCGACCAAAAATGCGGGCTTCGCATGTTTTGGGAGCTTAACAGAAATCGCGGCCGATTTAAAATCACACAGTGTCGACGAGATTCTAGCCCTTATGAGAAGGAGGGTGAGTGGTCTAAACCTGCTCAGGACACTGGTTTCTGATGAGGAAATGGACTATCAGAATTTAGGTGGCTATGAAGTGTTTAAAGGAGAAGATGAGCACGCATTTACAGAGGCCATGGCCATCCTGCCAGAAATGAACAAGCTACTGTTGAGCGACTTCGGTTTGGAGCCGGTTTACTCCTTACAAAGCAAGCAGATTGGCCACTTTGGATTCAAGGGATTCCACCAAATGCTGTTCAACCGTGCTGAAGCCCAGATTGATACGGGAAAAATGATGAAAACTCTTCTGCAAAGGGCTCGACAACAGGGGATTGAGGTGCTGATGGGCGTGGAGGTTTTGGACATTCAGGAACAGGCCAGCAAAGTGAGCATTCGTACCCCTTTTGCCGAACTTGAGGCCTCGCAGGTATTGCTCACCACCAATGCCTTTGCGGCGCAACTGGCTCCCGAGCTTGAAGTGAAGCCCGGAAGAGCGCAGGTGCTCATCACACAACCCATTGAAAATCTACCATTTAAAGGAACTTTCCACTATCAGGAAGGCTACTTTTATTTTAGAAATGTAGGCAACAGGGTGCTTCTGGGCGGAGGAAGAAATCTCGATTTTGAAGGCGAAACCACCTATTCTCACGAATTAACTCCGGTTATTCAGCATGCATTAGAGCACTTGCTGAATGAGCATATTCTTCCCGGAAAATCGGCTAAAATTGAGCACCGGTGGGCGGGTACTTTAGGATTGGGTGGACAGAAATCTCCAATAACCAAAATGCTGGGCGCAAGGGTAGCTTGCAGCGTGAGGATGGGCGGCATGGGCGTTGCCTTGGGAAGCCGAGCCGGTTTCGATGGCGCTGAGCTCTTTCTCTGAATAGGGCTTACTGAAAAACACTCAGTACATTTACTCTATCATTAGGCCTTAATCATTGCTTTACTACACGCCGGAATATCGGGTGCTGATTTACTCCAGAAAGTTTCAACAGATAAACACCCGAAGAACAATCCTTCATAGAAACAGGGGAGTCGCTTTGACCAACCGATACAATTCGTCCTTGCAAATCAAACAACTGATAATCCAATGTTTGATTGGTTTTGATCACGAAATAATCTTGGGTCGGCTGAGGAAAAACCACAATCTCCATGGACTCAGAAGCTTCCATAAACACCCAATTCACAGCATACATGGGCGAAACTGAAGAACACCCAAACGCATCGAACACCTTTACATTATAGTTGCCGTTAATTGTTGGGGTGATTGATTGAGTGCTCAAATCTGGCTGCAATTCGCCATTGACATACCATTCGTAGGAAGTTCCCGGACTTGAAACAAGCGTAAAGTCACTTTCCGTAATCTGTGGTGTTGCAGTAGGTGGCACCACAGTAATCGTTTTATTCGCTATGCTCGAACAACCGGTCTCCGTATACCCATTTACGATGAAAACCGTGGTCGATTGTGGAGTAGCGATTACAGTTTGACCAAAGGTTGTAGAAAGGGTGGAGATCGGGTTCCATAAATATGTCGATGCTCCGCTGGCCGAGAGCTCAATGGTTTCGCCGCTACAAATGGTATCGCGATCGGAGAGGATTTCAACCGTTGGATTGGCAATAACCTCTACACCGTTGCTTACAATTAGTGTATCAATACCATTCGCATTGCTCACAATTAACTGAACGGGAAAAACTCCTGGGTTTGGATAGCTCACAACAGGCGCCGCTGCGCTGGATGACAAAGGAACCCCACCTTGAAAACTCCACGAATAGCTTGTAGGCTGGTTAAGCGATGTTTGAACGAAAGTAACCGATTGGTTTGTGCAAACCGGTACCTCGGCCCCAATAGCAAACGAGGCGATTGGCAAACTGCTTCCGAGAACACCGCTTACATTAATGTTATCGATGTAAATGTTGTTGCCCTTTGAAGAATAACCTTCAAACCTAAGTAATACGCCTGAAAGGCCAGCATAGTCTGATAAATTTACGGATGCGCAGGTTGCGCTTTGTCCAGTTGGATTACACCACACATCGGTCGATATTGCCTCAAAAAACTGAGCTAAAGGAGCGGCTGTGCTCAGGTTGGGCTGACTGCCATCAAAACGAACCTCCAATCGCTCCCAGGTAAGACCACAATCGGTCGAAGCCGAAACGATTAGTGTATCGCTCAGTCCGGTAAAACGCGGCTGGTAAGAATAATGATAACTCAAAGTAACCGAGCTATAACCACTAAAATCGAGGCTTGGACTGTATAAGAAATCTCGACTCCCTTCCCCATTGTCATCCACGTAGTAAGGCAGTCGCGCGCTCCAGTTGCCAATGGCAGGCGACTCTCCGGGAGCAATCTCCCAGCTAAAATCACCCAAAGTGTTGGATACAACCCAATTTGAGGTATTGAAAAATGTCGACTCGAAATTTTCGCTAAATGGCAGTCCCAGGCCAACCGGATGCTGCACTCTAAAGTAATGGTTGAGCACATTGTCGGGCTGATAACTATCTGGATGAATGGCGTTTAAGTTCTCAATAAGGCTAAACCTTAGCAAATGATTCCCCGGCGCCACAAAAACACTGTCCATTGATAACTCGAGGGTGTCGCCAGGCAGCAGCTCGCCGGAAAAAACATAAAACCGTGGCATCTGCGCACCTACGATATATCGTATTGTGAAAGAAGTGATGACTTCTGTACCTGAATTCTTCAGCTTCAGCGAAGGCTCAATCCATGAATCACATTGAAAACGGTTTGGCCGCATCACTTCGAGTAAACTTAAATTGTAATCACTCACGGTGTTGCTAACGCAAAGCAGCGCTTGATAAGCATTCAATCTCCCACTGCCCATCTGCCCGAAAACGTCTAAATTCTGCGCATCAATCAAATCAGCCGACGATTCAATACAGGACTCAATTTCAGTATTCGACAATTCGGGATTGCCTGATTTCATCAAAGCAGCCAAACCAGAAACCAAGGGCGCGGCAAAGGATGTCCCACTTTTGAGCTGATAACCATTACCCGGAGCAAGCGACCAAATCGAACTGCCCGGTGCCGAAATGTCGACCCACGAACCGAATGAAGAAAAACCCGAACGCACATCGGCAGTATTGGTAGATGCTACACTTAAAATTCCGGGGTATGCCGCCGGATAATTCGCAATCGAGTTATTCGCATTTCCGGCCGCGGCCACCATAACAATGTCGTTTGCCACAGCATCCTGTGTAACGAGCAAGCCTGTTTGTGAGTATTCCGGGGCGCCCCAGCTCATGTTTATCACTTGTACATCTTGCTCGACAGCCCACGCAATGCCTTCATAACCGGCAACTACTAAATCGGCATTGGTGTCGAACGTAATCTTCAC
>CANHCM010000064.1 GCA_947459155.1 Bacteroidota bacterium
TATGTGGCATCCACACCGATGCCGGAAAAACCGTTGCCTCAGCAGTCCTGGTTAAAGCGCTTGGAGCTTCTTACTGGAAGCCCGTTCAAGCCGGCGACCTCGACTTTAGCGATACACATAAAGTATTGAACTACCTCCTTCCCGAAGCCGTTGAGGCCTTCCCCGAAGCCTATCGCCTGCCCTACCCGCTTTCGCCGCACGCCTCGGCCGAACGTGCCGGCGTCTTCGTCGACCCTTCAAAAATCCGGGTGCCCGAACATTCCAAAGCCCTTGTGATTGAAGGTGCAGGCGGTTTGTTGGTGCCTCTCAATCGACAAAGCCTTTACATCGACCTAATCCCGTCGTTCGAAGCAAAAGTGGTGTTGGTGAGCCGGCACTACCTGGGCAGTATTAATCACACCTTGCTGAGCATCGAAGCCTTACGCAGGCGCAACATTCCCATTGAAGGAATTTTGTTTAACGGTGCAGAAAATCCCGAAACCGAAAGCCTTATCGCCGAATACACCGGCGTTCGGGTAATTGGCCGCATCGACCAGGCGGAAAGCCTCAATGCCGAATTCTTCGAAACCCAGGCCCGCAAACTCCGGCAGGCATTATGAACCTGAGCAGCCGCGACAAGGCCAGCATCTGGCATCCGTTTACACAAGTGGCCACCGCGCCCGATAATTTGGCCATTGTAAAGGCCGAAGGCGTTTGGCTTTATGCCGAAGATGGCCGTAAATACCTCGATGGAACCGCGTCGTGGTGGGTAAACGCTCACGGACATGCGCATCCTCACATAGCCAGTCGAATTGCCGAACAGGCCAAAGAACTGGAGCATATCATCTTTGCCGGATTCACCCACAAGCCCGCCATCGAGCTGGCCGAACAACTGCTGAAACTCGCCGGAGCGCCTTTTGGCAAGGTGTTCTACTCCGACAACGGAAGCACAGCGGTAGAGGTAGCCCTGAAAATGGCCCTTCAGTATTTTCACAACCTTGGTCGCCCCCGAAATCGGATTGTCGCCTTTCAAAACAGCTACCACGGCGACACCTTCGGAGCCATGTCGGTTGGACATCGAAATGCTTTCAGTGCCCCTTTCGGTCAGCTGCTTTTTGAAGTCGATTTTCTTCCACCGCCCGACCAAACTCCGCCAGGGAAATTGCTCGACCAACTGCGCGAAGTCATCCAAACCGGAACCCTTGCCGCCTTCATCTTCGAGCCCCTCGTTCAGGGAGCCAATGGTATGCGGATGTACCCTGCCGAAACCCTCGATGCGCTCATGGATCTTTGCCAACAAGCAGGCGTGCTGTGCATTGCCGATGAGGTGTTTACCGGTTTCTGGCGCAGCGGTAAGCCCTTCGCCAGCGACCATCTTTCCCGGCGGCCCAATCTGCTTTGTCTGAGTAAAACCCTCACCGGTGGCTTTCTTCCCCTCGGAGCAACCCTCGCACCCGACTTTGTCTTCGATGCGTTTCGTTCGACGGAGATGCACAAAACCTTTTTTCATGGACATTCATACACGGCCAACCCGCTCAGTTGCACGGCAGCCTTGGCTTCGCTTGAGCTTTTCGACGAACAAAAACGACGTCGAATCGAAGAGATTGGTCAGTGGCAAAGTCAATTTTGCAAGGCCCTGAAAAGCCATCCAGCCCTGCTCGATGCCCGCTGCCTTGGAACGATTCTCGCGTTAGAGCTCAAAACCGAAGCAGAAACCGGATACCTCAACCCCGTTGCTTCAGAAATTACCGCGTTCTTCCTCAACAAAGGGATTTATCTACGTCCTTTAGGAAACGTAATCTACTGTACACCACCCTATTGCATCGAGAAAACAGAGCTGGAATTCATCCACAACAGCATTGCTGAATTCCTCGATCAGCGCATGAGTACTTCGGTGGCGCCAAACCCGTAACGGGCGTAGGAAGCATCCTGAAACTGAAGGCCTTCGTCACAAATCAGCTTACGCACTTCGGCCTTTAGCACGCCTTTTCCAATGCCGTGAATCACGGTAAACTTCCACAAACGGCGAAGTCGGGCTTCGTCGAGGCAACGTTGAAAAACCTGCAACTGGTACTTGATCATGGCGGCGTTGTCCATACCGCGGGTGTCATCCATCAGCTCTTCAATGTGCAAATCCACCTCGTGAAAATTGTCACGCTCCGAAATCAGCCAATCTTTCGCTTGAGTAGTTGCTGTAACCTTCGCTGTGCTTGGGTTTGGGCCCGGTTTGGGGATGACCATCCGCTGCGTCTGAGGCTCAGGGTAAACCTGGAACAGCAAGGCCCGCCCCGAAAGGTTCATTTCTAAAGGCCAGCCCGCCGGATCGACGAATACCGGCGTTTGATGCTTCACCATACCTTCCCAGGAGCCTTGAATAGCGGGCGTTTCACGAAGTACCGGCAGGAGCTGAACGAAAAAACGATCGAACTGAAGCAGCTCGGCAACCGTTGCCCGCATTACCGTCGCCGTTTTTCGGGCTTCAAGTCGCTGGGCAAAGAGCGATTTCGAGAGTTTACCTTCCAAACCATAAACCTGAACGAGAAGGTCGTTGGGCGAGGTATTCATCAGCTGCATACTCACCCTGATTTCCGAACCCTGCATGCCATCCGCCTGAAAGGCTAAATAAAGAGCCTCCGGACGATCGCTTACCGCAATACTTCGCACTGCCTTCACTTCGGCGTCGGCGCTGGCATTCTGAGGCGCTGAGATCAATACCAGCTGGTTGGGCAGGTATGGAATCTCGAAGCCATCCTGCATACTCACCAGCACACAGCCATCGGCTCGGTAAGCCGCAACAACGCCTTCGCCGGTTTCGTTGAGTGGCCTCACCACACTTCCAATCGGGAAACGCGAACTCATGAGGGTAAGTGCTTTTGCATGAGACGAATCAAAGTATCGGCGTCACTCACCGAGATTTGCCTTCCCATGGTGTATAGCTTTCCCTTGGCGTAAAATCCAATGGCTTCTCCACCCAAGGTCCAAAACGAACTGTAAAAGCTCTTCACGAAACCTCCTTTTTCTTTTTCGAGGTTTCGAAGGTTACGTATTTCGCTGGTTTGCAAGGCGTAAGCTCTACCACCATACGCCACTTCAAAACGAAGCTCGGTTTGCTCGCCTTGAATTTTCAGCACTTCCCGACCATACTTTCGCCAGAGCCAAACTGAGGCAACGCGGTACTCGAAATAGGCCCAAAACGCCAGCCAAACCAGCATATACACTTGTTGTTCGCCCTGCATGCTGAACAATTGTGAAAGCACAAACAAGCCGGCCAGTGTCCAGGCTAATAACCAGGCGCTGAGCAGGGTAAACTGCGATTTCGGAATTTTTCCGCTAATAGTAATTTCAAGGCTGTCGCGGGAGTCGGCTACCACGATACGATCGCTTTCAAATTGAAGTTTGGCCATGCGGCAAAGATATCCTGTGTTACGCTCAGAAAAATGGAAATCGGCCCGAAATGTTTGCGCAACTTCCGCGTTTTTCTTGGCGCTGAAAAACTTATTTCCATCTTTGCATCCTCTACTCCACCTCATGTTTAGCACTCGAATTCTAGTTTCTTTGGCCATGCTTGGCCTGATGGCATTGGCTATCCCATCGTGTAAGGTTAAAAAAAAGCAAGCCGCTGAAACCCAGGCGCCGGCTGAGGAGACAGCCGATTCTACCTTAATCAACGCCCTCCTCGAAGCCTTCAAAAACGCCACTGTAGATACACTCGACGACGAAGTCAATGACCTCAACAAACGCTACAATGCTTCAGCAACAAGGGTAAACGACCTTCTGCACACCAAACTTGAGGTTGGCTTTAACATTCCGGCGCAACAACTCAACGGAAAGGCAACCCTCGAATTCCGTCCGTATTTCTATCCGGTCGACTCGCTCATTCTGGACGCCAAGGCCTTCGACATTTTTCGCGTGGCCATGGTGGGCAAAGGCGGAGCCATGACCGACCTGAAATACACCTACAACGATCGGCAGTTGCGCATTGCACTCGACCGCACCTACACACGGAAAGAGACTTTCAGCATTTATGTTCAGTATACCGCCAATCCGCAACGGGTGAAGCCCGAAGCCAGCGCGGCAATTACCGACGCCCGGGGACTGTATTTCATCGACCCCAAAGAAGAAGATCCGGCGAAGCCTACCCAAATATGGACGCAGGGCGAGACGGAATCCTCCAGCTGCTGGTTCCCAACCATCGACAAGCCGAACGAGCGGATGACGCACGAGTTGTTCATCACTGTTCCCGACAAATATGTGAGCCTCAGCAACGGCTTGCGAACCGCTTCAAAAAAGAATACCGACGGCACCCGAACCGATACCTGGAAAATGGACATGCCCCATGCGCCTTATCTGGTGATGATGGCCATCGGCGAATACGCCGTAGTGAAAGACAAATGGAAAAACATTGAGGTCGATTACTACGTCGAAAAAGAGTACGAACCTCATGCCCGGAAAATCTTCGGCAACACACCCGAAATGCTCAGCTTCTTCTCCGAAAAACTGGGAGTTGAATACCCTTGGCAGAAATATGCACAAGTGGTGGTGCGCGACTACGTTTCGGGGGCCATGGAAAACACCTCGGCCACCATTTTCGGCGAATTCGTACAACAAACGCCCGAAGAAATGCTCGATGGCAACTACGAAGCTGTGATTGCCCATGAGCTGTTTCACCACTGGTTTGGCGACCTTGTAACCTGCGAAAGTTGGGCTAACCTGCCGCTGAACGAGTCGTTTGCTACCTATGGCGAATACCTCTGGGAAGAACACAAATACGGTCGCGATGCCGCCGACTACCACCTGCAAGATGCCAGGAACAACTACATCGAAGAGGCCTTCAACAAGAAAGTGCCTTTAATCCGCTTCGATTACGAGTTTAGGGAAGACATGTTCGACCGACATTCCTACCAAAAAGGTGGCTGCATCCTTCACATGCTGCGCAAATACACCGGCGACGAGGCTTTCTATGAATCGTTGAAGCGCTACCTGAACGAAAACCGCTTCAAACCGGTTGAAATTCACAATCTCCGCCTCGCATTCGAAGAAGTTACCGGTGAGGATTTAAACTGGTTCTTCAACCAGTGGTTTTTTGGTAAAGGTCATCCAACCGTAGAAACTTCCTGGAGCTTCGCGGATGGCATCCTGACACTCAACCTGGAACAAACGCAAAATCTCGACGCCAACAACGCTTTCAGACTGCCAATGGAAGTTGACATTTACAACCGCGGCAAGGCTACACGGGTAAAGATTGTGATGGATTCTATCAAGAATACCGTGAGAATTCCTTACCCTGAGCAGCCCGATTTTGTAAACATCGACGCCGAACGCATGGTGCTGGGCTTCGTGAAACAACTCAACACCAGGCAACAGGCCGAATGGCTATTACTAAACGGTAAGCTCTATGCCGATCGTTTCATGGCTCTTGAGCGACTCCTCGAAGAGCCTTCGGAGCCAGGCAAGGCCGAGTTGGTTAAATCGGCCTTGCGCGATCCATTCTGGTATCAACGCAACTATGCCCTGAACAATCTGGAATACTTCGTTCAAACCGAGCCCGACAATTTCATGCCTATACTTCGGCAACTGGCTACAAGCGACCCCGATGCCAGGGTGCGCGCTTCTGCCCTCAAGTGGTTAAAAGGCAGTGATGACGTTACGGTGAATGCCTTGAAAAAAGCGCTCAGCGACAGCTCTATTCAAGTACAGAGCAACGCGCTTTCGGCCTTGTACGAGTCTGATCCACAAGGCACTGCTAAACTGCTCGAAGGCCTCGAAGCCACCGCCAAAGGCGAAATGCTCACATCTATGGCCGCCATTTACGCCGCATCAGGAACGCCCGGTAAATTTGAGTTCCTCGAAAAGGCCTACAGCAAAATCAGCAACCCGAACGACAAGTACATTTTCATCCAGTTGATCGGCCGGTATGCCTTGTCGCAGTCGCAGGAACTGGTCGAAAAATCGATGCCTTCATTTGTTCAAAAGGCCAAAAAAGAACCGGCCTGGTACCTCCGTCTTTCGGCCATTCAAGTGATCGCCGAATACAAAAACTACTTTGATGCGAAAGTGGATGAATTGGAGGCTGAGATTGTTTCGATGAAAGAAAAAGGCGCCTCGGTTTCGGCCATTCAGGACAAAGAACTGCAAAAGACTGCGCTCAAAAAGAAGATTTTGGATCTGGACGCTGAGATGGACACCATTCGCGAAACCGAAACGGATCCAAATCTGAGCCGAATCCTCAATATGAGAGAACCTTAAAAAGGGGTTCTCCCATTAATCGATCTCGTCTTCGTAGCCCTGATCAATGTTGAGAACAGAACCTGTTGCTGCAGCCACGGCAAGCTGATCGCAGCGCTCGTTTTCGGGGTGATTGTTATGACCACGTATCCACCTGAAATTAACTCTGTGTTTGGGATAAATCCGTAAAAAACGTTCCCAGAGATCGCGGTTTTTCTTGTCCTTGAAATTCTTTTGCACCCAAGAAAAAACCCAACCTTTGGTAACGCTGTCGACCACATATTTAGAGTCGGACCAAACGGTTACCCGGCTTCCCGGTATTTTCAGGCTCTCCAGGGCTACAATCACACTGAGGAGCTCCATTCTGTTGTTAGTGGTTAGCCGAAATCCCTCACTGAGTTCTTTGTAATGTTTTCCTGCGCGGAGGATGACCCCATAGCCGCCCGGGCCCGGGTTTCCGCGTGAGCTTCCATCGGTAAATACTTCAATTTCCATAACCCAACAGTTTCTCCACAACTACCGGAAGATGGGCATGTTCGAGGGCATGTATCCGCTCGGCCAAGCGCTCTACAGTGTCGTCGGGTAAAACCGGACACTCGGCCTGAAACAGGATTTCGCCGCGGTCGTATTCCTCATCCACCTTGTGAATGGTGATTCCACTTTGGGTGGCTCCACTGCGCAATACGGCCTCATGCACATGATGGCCATACATGCCTTTGCCTCCAAAATCGGGCAACAATGCAGGGTGCAGGTTGATGATCTTTCCCGGAAAAGCCTCAATGAGCGCCGGAGGAATCTGTTGAAGATAACCAGCCAGAACGAGTAAATCAGGACGATACATCAAACGCAGATGGGCGATCCATTTCGGGTCGGCGAGTTCAGGCCCCTTGACAATCTCCAGGTTAATGCGGTAATCGTAGGAGATGTCTAAAAATCCCCGCCGGGGCTTGTTACTCACCAAAGCGGCCACCTGAATGCTGGGGTGATGTTGAAAAAAATCGAGCAAACGACGCGCGTTGCTGCCCTTTCCTGAGCCGAATATGACAATTTTAGGCATAGCTGTTATTCCGGCCGCAAGGTAAGAAGCCCTTCAATCGTTTAGTTTTGCGGCAACAACAGAGTATGAACAGCCCTGTTAAAAAAAGATTTTGCAGGTTAACGGTTTAGTCCTTTCTTTGCACCCAAAATTTTACACCCTTACAATCATGTCAGATATCGCTGCACGCGTAAAAGCCATTATCGTAGACAAACTCGGAGTAGACGAGAATGAAGTAACTCCAGAAGCGTCTTTCACCAACGATCTTGGTGCGGATTCACTCGACACTGTTGAACTGATTATGGAATTCGAAAAGGAATTCAGCATCGCTATTCCCGATGATCAGGCAGAAAACATCAGTACAGTAGGTGATGCTATTACCTACATCGAGAAAAACAAAAAATAAACAAGCCTTACCGCTTTGAGACGCGTAGTTGTAACCGGTCTGGGAGCCGTTACCCCATTAGGAAATAACGTTCAGGAATTCTGGACGAATCTCGTGAATGGTGTTAGCGGAGCCGACATGATTACCCGATTTGACTGTTCAAAATTCAAAACCCGCTTCGCTTGCGAAGTCAAGAATTTCGACCCTTCGTCGGTAATCGATCGGAAAGAAGTACGTCGCCTCGACCTCTTTGCGCAGTACGCTCTTTTTGCGGCTGCAGAAGCCTACCAGGATGCCGGTCTGACCGAGGGTAATTTCGACCCCGACAGATCCGGCGTTATCTGGGGGTCCGGAATTGGTGGATTGGAGACCTTCTTTAATGAGGTGCAGAACTTCGCCAAGGGCGACGGAACACCTCGTTTTAATCCGTTCTTCATTCCAAAAATGATTGCCGATATCGCATCCGGACACATCTCGATGCGTTACGGCTTTAGAGGACCTAATTTCACTACAGTTTCGGCCTGCGCCTCATCGACCAATGCCATCATCGACTCCATGTTCTACATACGCATGGGCAAAGCCGATGTGATGATTACCGGAGGTTCTGAAGCCGCAGTGAATGAGCCTGCAATGGGAGGCTTCAATGCGATGCACGCCCTTTCAGAGCGAAACGACTCTCCCAAAACAGCCTCACGTCCTTTCGATGTAAGTCGCGACGGATTTGTGATGGGCGAAGGCGGTGGATGCCTCATTCTCGAAGAACTGGAGCACGCCAAAGCCAGAGGTGCGAAGATTTATGCTGAAATTGTAGGAGGCGGAGCTTCGGCTGATGCTCACCACATTACAGCTCCCCACCCAGAAGGTTTAGGCGCATTGAATGTGATGAAATCTGCACTCGGAGACGCTGGAATGACGCCCGATGAAATCGATTACATCAACGTTCACGGTACCTCAACACCCTTGGGCGACATTGCCGAAACGAAAGCCATCCTCGGCGTTTTCGGAGATCACGCTTACAAATTAAACATCAGTTCGACCAAATCGATGACCGGTCACCTGCTCGGGGCAGCCGGCGCCGTAGAAGCCATCGCATCGCTGTTGGCGGTTCGCGATGATGTCGTTCCTCCGACCATCAATCAGGAAAACATCGACCCGGAACTGGATGCCAATTTGAACTTCACCTTCAACAAGGCCCAAAAGCGCACTGTAAGAGCCGCGTTAAGCAATACGTTTGGCTTTGGTGGACACAATGCCTCGGTGATTTTCCGCAAATATGTGGATTAACAAACGGTGAGTTTTTTCCACTACTTCCTTTCCCCCAATCGTCTTTTAAGTCGCCAAATCCACAACCTCTTCGGATTCTGGCCGGGTAACATTCGGCTTTACGAACAGGCCTTTACCCACCGTTCGGTAGCCCGTGAAATCCGCGAAGGCGTAAAAGATTCGAACGAAAGACTCGAATTTCTCGGCGATGCCATCCTGGGAGCAGTCATCGCACGTTTCCTCTTTGGAAAATTCCCCTTTAAAGACGAAGGCTTCCTCACGGAGATGCGATCCCGAATGGTAAGTCGGGCCTATCTGAATAAGCTGGCCATCAAGATTGGAATCGATAAAATGGTTCAGTACGAAGCGGGCAACAGACTCCACAAATCGATTTGCGGCGACACGTTCGAAGCCCTTATCGGAGCCATCTACCTTGATAAGGGTTTCGACTTCACCGAAAAACTCATCCTGCATCGCATAATCCGCTTCCATGTCGACATGGAAGAACTCGAGCAACAGGATCTCAATTTCAAGTCGCGACTCATTAACCACGCCCAGAAACTTCGCAAATCGGTGTATTTCGAAGCCCGCGAAGACAACCAAAGCGATCGTCAAAAACTCTATGTCGTTACCGTTGTGTACGACGGACAGGCTCTCGGCGAAGGGCTTGGCTATTCAAAAAAAGCAGCAGAACAGGCCGCAGCAGAATCGGTGTGGACACATCACTTTCAGGATATTACCCCTTAGTGTAGTTCCAACAATGTGATTATCTTCGCCACGCATGAAGGCCAAATTCAAACTCGACGTTTGGGAGTATGCCGATTACGACTTTCTGTTATTCGGCTTAAACTGTTCTGAAGAAGAATTGCGGCTTTGCTGGCTCTTGAACAAAGCGTTAGAACTCGATTTTATAAAGCGGCCCAGTATCGAAACACAAAACAACAAGCTTGGAGCTCAAAATGACTTCGCCTTGTTTGAATATGTGAAAAAGCCGATTGAATACGATTACCCCGAAAATTCCGAGGACCTAAGCCAGCTTGATAAAGCCGAAGAACTCGACGTGATCTACCAACTGGTTAGCAACAGAAATCTGAACGGAGTGTTAATTCCAGAACAGCCAAGAGTTGACTACTTCCTGATTATCAGAGGAGAATACCACGATCAGGTAGCCCCTGAAGCCATCCTGCAAAGCCTAAAGCAAATACCCAAAATGCACATGGCCTTTGCCATTGAACCGCAATCGCTCAAATCGAAAGAAAATCTCATTTTTTAAAGCTGCACATGAACAAGACACAAAGCAGAACAAAAGTTATTGCAACCCTTGGCCCCGCTACTTCAACCAAAGAAGTGCTGGAAGAAATGATCACCGCCGGGGTTGATGTTTGCCGACTCAACTTTAGCCACGGAAGCTATGAAGATCATGCTAAAGTGATTGAATTCATTCGCGAAATCAATAAAGAAAGAGGCTTTCACACCGCCATTCTGGCCGACCTTCAAGGCCCCAAACTGCGTATTGGAGAAGTAGAAAACAATGCCGTTCAGCTGAATAAAGGCGACGAAATCGTGTTTACCACCGAGAAATGCGTTGGAAACGCCTCACGCCTCTACATTACCTACCCACAATTTCCACAAGACGTGAAAATTGGTGAGACCATCCTGATCGACGACGGAAAACTACTCCTCGAAGTGAAAGACACCAACAAAGACAATGAAGTGGTGGCAACTGTTTTACATGGTGGCATCCTTTCCTCGAAAAAAGGAGTAAACCTGCCGAACACGAAAATTTCACTTCCATGCCTTACCAAGAAAGACTTACAGGATTTGAAATTCGCCCTTGAGCATGATGTAGAGTGGATCGGACTCTCTTTCGTGCGTAAAGCCAGCGACATTCTCGAACTGAAACACCTCATTTCGAGACAGAATAAAAACTCCCGGGTTGTGGCTAAAATCGAAAAGCCTGAAGCCATCGAAGACATCGACAACATTATTGCCTGTACCGACGCCGTGATGGTGGCCCGAGGCGATTTGGGAGTTGAAGTGCCCATGGAAAACGTTCCACTGGTGCAAAAGATGCTGGTGAAGAAATGTCTTGAAGCCTCAATTCCAATCATCATCGCCACGCAAATGATGGAGTCGATGATTACCAACTTTAACGCGACACGTGCCGAAGTAAACGATGTAGCCAACTCTGTGATGGATGGCGCCGATGCGGTGATGCTCAGCGGCGAAACTTCGGTAGGAAAATTCCCGGTTCGTGTTATCGAAACCGTTCAGAAAATCCTGGCCCGCGTCGAAGCCTTTGAAGGCATCTACCACAAAGAGCACAAAGTGGGCTCGCAAAAGTCGCGCATGCTCACCGATGCCATCTGCAAAAATGCCGTGCAAATGGCCGAACAAACCAATGCCCAGGCTATTGTGGCTATGACCCACTCGGGCTACACCGCATTCCGCATCTCCAGCTTCCGACCCAAAGCCAATATCTACATTTTTACAGGAAACGAAGCACTACTCAATACCTTGAGCCTCGTTTGGGGTGTACGCGGGTTTTACTATGATAAGATGGTAAGTACCGACCATACCATTGCCGAAATTCAAACCATTTTAAAGCGCGATGGTTTCGTTAAATCAGGCGATCTGATGGTGAACGTGGCTTCCATACCAATGCATGAGTTTGGAAAATCAAACATGCTCAAAATCAGCTTCGTAGATTAAAGAAAACCCCGCATGAACATTTCACGCCTCCGCGAAATTTGCGAAACACCGGGTGCTCCGGGCTATGAACAACGCATCAGAGCACTGGTTATCAAAGAGCTCCAGGGACTTGGCGAGCTGAGCATCGATAACATGGGTAACATCACCCTGTTTCGAAAAGGGAAACTCGACAAAAAGGTAATGGTAGCCGCCCACATGGATGAAATTGGTTTTATGGTGACCCACATCGACGACCAGGGCTTCATCCGATTTACCACCCTAGGAGGCTTCGATCCTAAAACCCTCACCGCTCAACGCGTGATCATTCACGGAACCGAAGATGTGCTCGGTGTAATGGGCTCCAAACCCATCCACCTGATGAGTCCCGATGAGCGCGAAAAGCCCCCAAAGCTGAGCGACTTCTTCATTGATACCGGTTTGCCGACCGAAGAGGTGAAACGTAAAATTCAAATTGGAAACACCGTTACCCGCGAACGCTCGCTGGTTGAAATGGGCTCCTGCGTGAATTGCAAATCGCTCGATAACCGCATATCCGTTTACATTCTCATCGAAACGCTCCGGCGCCTCAAAGAAATCCCCTACGACCTCTACGCCGTTTTTACCGTGCAGGAAGAAGTGGGCATCCGCGGAGCTCAAGTGGCTACCTTGAACATCCAACCCGATTTTGGTTTCGGCCTCGATACCACCATCGCCTTTGATGTGCCCGGCGCCAAAGAACATGAAAAAGTAACCAGCCTTGGCAAAGGAACCGGCATTAAGGTGATGGATACCTCCGTCATATGCGACCCGCGAATGGTCGAATTCCTCAAGGCTACCGCGGCGAAGCATAACATCCTTTGGCAACCCGAAATCCTCACCGGAGGTGGAACCGATACCTCAGGAATTCAACGCATGACCGCCGGTGGA
>CANHCM010000065.1 GCA_947459155.1 Bacteroidota bacterium
CAGAACAACGGTGTTGCAATTGGTGGCGCAACGGCGCAGAGTTACACGGCCAATGCTTCAGGAAGCTACACGGTGGTGGTAACCACTTCGGCTTGTGCGGCGACATCGAGTGCGATCAGCGTAGTGGTGAATCCTACGCCATCGGCGGTAGCTTCTGCCAACGGCCCTACTACTGTTTGTCAGGGTGCAACCGTTAGTTTGAGTGCAAATCAGGTGAATGGCGCCAACTATCAATGGAATAACGGAGCCACGCCGATCGCAGGTGCTACTTCAGCGACATTTAACGCGACCACCTCTGGTAACTACACTGTTACTGTGAGTTTGAATGGCTGTTCAGCGACCAGTTCTGCTGTTGCGGTAAACGTTACTGCACCTCCGGCTGCAACGATCACCGCTTCGGGTAACACAACGGTATGCGAAGGAAATACTGTAGTTCTCAATGCCAATACGGGCGCTAATCTCAGCTATCAGTGGTTGCTGAATGGAGCTCCAATCAATGGAGCAACTTCTCAATCCTATACTGCTGCAGTGGCCGGTAGTTATTCCGTTACCGTTTCTCAAGGTGTGAATTGTTCAGCGACATCTACGGCTGCAACGGTGAACATACTTGCTGCTCCTCAAGCAACCGTTACTGCTTCGGGTCCTTTGGCAATCTGCCAGGGTGCTTCTGTTAACCTGAGCGCTTCTCAAACCCCGGGTAATACTTACCAATGGCAAATCAATGGGGCCAATATTTCGGGCGCAACCAACGCAAGTTATGCGGCCAACGCGGCAGGCTCATTCGCAGTGGTAGTTACCAGCACCAATGGCTGTTCATCAACCAGTACAGCCAGTGTGGTTACTGTGAATCCATTGCCTAATGCGTCAATTACGCCAAACGGGCCTACCACATTCTGTGTAGGTGGTAACGTACTGCTTCAAGGTTCGAGCGGAAATGGCTTGAATTATCAGTGGAACAACAATGGTAACGCTATCAATGGCGCAGTAAACAGCGTACTTAACGTGAATCAAACGGGAAGCTACACTGTAACTGTGACCGATCTGAACGGATGTTCGGCTACTTCTCCAGCCATCGCTGTAAATGTTGCAGGAACTGCTGCAGCCATCACCTTTGCGGGTAACCCTGCCATTTGTGATGGGAACGCGGTGGCGTTAAATGCGAATGATGTTGCCGGTCTGTCGTACCAGTGGAGCAATAATGGAAGCGCCATTTCAGGGGCGACAGCCCAAACCTTCATTGCCAGCAGTGCAGGTAATTACACCGTTACGGTGACCGATCAGAACAATTGCAGTTCTACTTCGTCGGTAGTTACGGTAACAGTTGGCCAAACACCTGGTGAGCCTACTGTGACTGCCGATGGGCCAACCGATCTTTGCGAAGGCGAGAACGTTGCCTTGAGCACGACATCGGCAGTGGGTATTGTTTATCAGTGGCTTGTGGATGGCAACCCGATTGCCGGAGCCAACCTTAATACCTTCTCTGCTGAGGAATCCGGAAGCTATACGCTTCAGGTGACCAACACTGCCGGTTGCCAGAATGAGTCAACACCGATCGCTGTATTGGTGAATCCACTTCCAGTGGTAAGCTTATCGCTGAGCCAAAACACGGTGTGTATTAACACTCCGATAACCCTTTCGGGTGGATCTCCTGTTGGTGGAACATTCACAGGGTTGAACGTGAACA
This sequence comes from Bacteroidota bacterium, assembly GCA_947459155.1. GTDB lineage: Bacteria > Bacteroidota > Bacteroidia > M30B66 > M30B66 > CAMCXT01. Next base: position 1,685 of record CANHCM010000065.1, read on the forward strand.
ACGGCGTATTTAACGCGGCCGAAGTGGGTGTGTATACCATTGTTTACACGTTCACCGATGACAAAGGTTGTACTTCGGCGGCTGAAACTTCACTGAATACTGAAGATTGTGCTGGCATTGAAACGGCCGCTGTAGAAGGCTTTGTGCTGTATCCGAATCCGGCTCAGGAAAGTGTAGTTATTGAAGCAGTTGCCGCTACAAAGGTTCAAAGCATCACCGTGTTCGATCTCAGTGGTCGTGTGGTGGCCGTTGATGTTCAACGCACCTCCGATCAACGTTATGTGTTGAATACCTCAGGACTGGCAGCCGGAACCTACCAGGTGGCCATTCTGACAGACCTTCGCACTACTGTGAGAAGCTTTGTAAAAGTGCAGTAACAACATTGTTTTAAGTGTTTAGTCGAGGCGTCGGTTGTTCATTCATCCGGCGCCTCGTCTTTTTGTCAGGTTTATTGTTCAGGGAACGATTATTGGCAATTCCTCCCGCCCGAAACGAATTTGGGTTAATTTTGCCGACTTATTTGCAGTACCAACCATGATCAAACTGATCAACTCTGTTCTGGGAAAAATTCTCGGGAACAAATCCGACCGCGATCTGAAGGAAGTTCAACCCATCCTCCAAAAGATAAATAGCATATACCCCACACTGGCCGGTATTTCTAACGACGAGCTTCGGGCCAAATCGGAGGCCTTCCGCCAGCGTATTCGCGAAGAAGTGGCCAACGAAAGGGCACGCATCGCTGAGTTAAACCAGCTCATCGAAGCCAATCCCGAGATGGATTTTCTGGAAAAAGAGTCGCATTTCGAGGAAATTGACCGGCTCAAAAAAACCATTGTTGAGGGCATCGAAAAGGCCCTGGAAGAAATTCTACCGGAAGCCTTTGCTGTGATTCGCGAAACCGCTCGCCGATTTACCGGCAATGCCGAATTGCGCGTTACAGCCAGCGAGTTTGACCGTGAACTGGCCGCAAGCCGCGATTATGTCCGCATCGAAGGGCAGGAAGCCATCTACAAAAACAGCTGGAATGCTGCTGGTTCGATGATTACCTGGGACATGGTGCATTATGACGTGCAGTTGATTGGTGGTATCATGTTGCATCGGGGTAAAATTTCCGAGATGGCCACCGGTGAAGGTAAAACCCTCGTGGCTACACTCCCGGTTTACCTGAATGCGCTTTCGGGAGAAGGTGTTCATGTGGTTACCGTGAACGATTACCTCGCCCGACGCGACTCCGAATGGATGGGGCCTTTGTATGAGTTTCATGGCCTGCGTGTCGATTGCATCGATAAGCACCAGCCCAACGGCTCTTCCCGCCGTCGAGCCTACACGGCCGACATCACCTTTGGAACCAACAATGAGTTTGGTTTCGACTATCTGCGCGACAATATGGCCCGCGGGCCTGAAGAATTGGTGCAACGCGGGCACAATTTTGCCATCGTCGATGAGGTCGATTCCGTGTTGATTGACGACGCCCGTACGCCCTTGATTATTTCCGGACCTACACCGAAAGGCGAGAATCAGGAGTTCTTCCAATTAAAACCTCGCGTAGAAAAGCTGGTTACTGCCCAGAAGAACTTTATCAACGCTGCGCTTACTGAGGCCAAGAAGAATTTTGGCAGTGATGACAAAGCGGCCGGAATGGCGCTCCTCAGAGCTCACCGTGGCTTGCCCAAAAACAAGGCCCTCATTAAATTTCTCTCTGAGCCCGGAGTTCGAATTCTGCTTCAGAAAACGGAGAACTTCTACCTCCAGGACCAAGGCCGTGAGATGCCAAAGGTAGATGCGGAGCTGTTTTTCGTAATTGATGAAAAGAACAACACCATAGAGCTCACGGAGAAAGGTATTGAGCTCATCACCGGTGTGAGTGAAGACCCTAACTTCTTTGTGCTTCCAGACGTGGGTGCTGAAATTGCTTCCATCGAGAAAAGTACCGGGAATGCGGAAGATAAGCTCAACCAGAAAGAGGAGCTGCTTCGCGATTTTGCCGTGAAATCGGAGCGCATCCACACCATTAACCAGTTGCTGAAGGCTTACACGCTCTTCGAAAGCAACGAGGAATATGTGGTTATGGATGGCAAAGTGAAAATTGTAGACGAGCAAACCGGTCGAATTCTCGATGGGCGCCGTTACAGCGATGGATTGCATCAGGCTATTGAGGCCAAAGAAAATGTAACCATTGAGGCCGCCACGCAAACCTATGCAACCATCACCCTGCAGAATTATTTCCGCATGTACAACAAGCTTGCGGGCATGACCGGTACTGCGGAAACGGAGGCGGGCGAATTCTGGGATATCTACAAGCTCGATGTGGCGGTAATTCCAACCAATCGTGCCATTTCCCGGAAAGATCAGGAGGACCTTGTTTACAAGACCAAGCGCGAAAAGTACAATGCGGTAATTGATAAGATTGCCGAAGAAACCGGCAAAGGCCGCCCCGTTTTGGTGGGTACTACTTCGGTTGAAATCTCGGAGGTGTTAAGCCGTATGCTGAAGCTTCGTGGGATTAAGCACAACCTCTTGAATGCCAAGCATCACCAGCGCGAGGCTGAGATTGTTCAGGAGGCCGGGCAAGCCGGAACGGTAACCATCGCCACGAACATGGCCGGCCGTGGTACCGACATTAAATTGGGGCCTGGCGTAAAAGAGGCCGGCGGACTTGCCATCATTGGTACCGAGCGCCACGAAAGTCGCCGCGTCGACCGCCAGTTGCGTGGTCGTGCCGGTCGTCAGGGCGATCCGGGTTCTTCACAATTCTTCGTGTCGCTCGAAGATGACCTGATGCGTTTGTTTGGTTCGGAGCGCATTGCCCGAATCATGGACCGTTTGGGCATGAAGGAAGGTGAAGTCATCCAAAGTGGTATGATTACCTCATCCATAGAGCGGGCTCAGAAAAAGGTGGAGGAGAATAACTTTGGGATTCGTAAGCGTTTGCTGGAATACGACGACCAGATGAATCACCAGCGTGAGGTTGTGTACACGCGCCGCCGGAATGCACTGTACGGCGATCGTCTGGCTGTTGACATTGCCAACATGATCATGGAAACCTGCGAGAGCATCGTAGGCGGTTATCAGGATGCCCGCGATTACGATGGCTTCAAACTGGAAGTGATTCGCTTACTGGCCATCGATACAGCCATCACTGAACAAGAATTTTTAAAAGAGAAGTCCAATACACTGGGTGAGAAACTTTACCAGGAAGCTCAGGCGCATTACCAGCATAAGTCGACTCAGATTGCGGCCATGGCGCATCCTGTGATTGCTCAGGTATATGAAACGCAGTCGGCGCAGTATGAAAACATGCTGATTCCCATTACCGATGGGCAGAAAGCCACTCAAATTGTGGTGAATCTCCGTAAAGCGTATGAGTCGCAAGGCCGTGAAGTGATTCGGGCTATGGAGCGTTTCATTACCCTCACCATGATTGACGAAGCGTGGAAGGAGCATTTGCGCGAAATGGATGACTTGAAGCAATCGGTTCAAAATGCGCAGTACGAGCAAAAAGACCCCTTGCTGATTTACAAGATTGAGTCGTTCAAACTCTTCGAACAAATGCTGGGCAAGGTAGCCCGGGAGATTACCGCCTTTTTGATGAAAGGCAGTTTACCGGTTAACAACGCTCCTCAACAGGGCGGTCCGGCTCCGGCCCAACAGCCGCGTATTCAGCAAGCTCCGCAGCGGCCTTTGGCTCCACCGCCACAGCTCAGAACCTCTCGCGATGAACTGGTAAACCAGCATAATCCAGAGTCGGAAGCCCGCAAGGAGCCTGTAAAAGCTGAGCCGAAAGTAGGTCGAAACGATCCTTGCCCTTGTGGTTCCGGGAAGAAGTACAAGAACTGCCATGGCTTGTCGGTAAACGCCTGATAAAATGGAAATTAAGGCGCTTCAGGAAGAGGTCGACCGTTGGATTCAGGAAGTTGGAGTTCGTTACTTCAATGAGCTGACCAACACAGCGGTGCTCATGGAGGAAGTCGGCGAGTTGGCCAGAATTATGGCGAGGCGCTACGGCGAACAGTCGTTCAAGCCCGGCGAGGAGGCTGATTTGGCCGGCGAGATGGCCGACGTGCTTTTTGTACTGGTCTGTCTGGCTAACCAAACCGGTGTCGACTTAACGGAAGCCATCCACAAAAGCCTGGAGAAGAAAACCAAACGCGACGCACAGCGCCATAAGGAGAACCCCAAGTTAGGAAAGGCTTAGAACACCGGTGCTGCAATGGAGGCCACCCTTACGGTTGAGGCGCCGTGCTGAAAAAGCATCCGGGCGCAAGCCTCAATGGTAGCACCGGTAGTTATTACATCATCTACGAGGAGGATTCTCTTGTTGTGGATGGCCTCAGGCTGAGGAATGGCAAATACCTCGCGTACATTTTCCCAGCGTCTGAAACGGCTTTTCCGGGTTTGCGTTTCGGTTTCCGACTGTTTTACAAGCACATCGGTCGAACAAGGGCAGGCCATTGTTTCGCTTAGTCCTCTGGAAAACATTTCGCTTTGATTGTATCCACGTTGCAGTTGTTTACGTGGGTGAAGCGGCACGGGAAGAATCAGCTCCGTGTTTCGATATTCTGTGCTTTGTAACAAATCGTTACCATACCAGCGGCCAAGCTCAATGCCAATGTCGGGTTGTTTGCCATATTTAAGCTGGTGAAGCAGCTCTTGAACATATCCGCTTTTACGGAAAAAATACATGGCCGTGGCGCTATGAATGGGAATTCTCCCCCAAAATAGTCGGCTGATGGGATTGTCGCTTTGCAGATGAAAGCCTGTTTGGGGCAAACTCAAACGGCATGTCAAACAAATAACACGCTCATGGCTTCGAAGCGCATCTCCGCAGGAAGGGCAAATCCGCGGGTAAAACAAATGAATGAAATCTCTGACCATAGTTAGAATTTTGGTCAGATACAGTGCAGTGTCTTTACGACAAGGTAAATTTAGGAAATCGACTGTCTGGTTAGGAAGAGGGCTAAAAAAAAATATCTTTGCTCACCTGAATTATTCCTCATATCCATGGATACACCACACACAGCAGAAGAGACTTCGGAAAAAGAAAACAAAGGCCGTGGGCTGATCATTCTGCTTATCTTGTTGGTAGCTGCGTTCGCCGCCTTGTCGGGCTACCTCTATGTTCAACTGAACACGATTAAGAAAGAATCCGAAGCCCTGAAAGCGCAAACCGAGCAAGCCGGAAAAGATATCGATGAGTATCGTGCTCAATTGCAGGAACTTACAGCCAAATACGATAGCCTCATGCAGGCGCACGAAGGACTCAAGGCTGAGCTTGGGGCGGAGCGTGATAAAGTTGTAGCCCTGATGCGCGATTATGAACGATTGAAGGCAAATGGTGGTTCTCCTGATAGTCCGGCTGGCAAAGGCATGAAGGCGCGTTTGGAGGAACTTCAGCAGGCTTATGATGAGAATGAAGCCATCATTGCCGATTTAAAAGCCAAAAACCAGGAGCTGACCAACGAGAACTTCAAGGCCGCCAAGCAACTTGAGGAGTTGAACGCGCAAAACAGCAAGCTTACTCAGGAGAACAGCAAGCTGAGCAAGACCGTAGACATTGCCAAGCGCTTAAAAACGTACGAAGTATATGCCGATGCGGTGCGCGTGAGTGGTACCAAAGAGAAAGTGGTAACCAAGGCCAGCAAAGCAGACCGTTTAAGGGTTTGTTTTACCGTACTCGACAATCAGATTGCCGACAAGCAAGAAAAGGCCATCTACGCAGTAATCAAAGATCCAAACAAGAAGACCTTCACAACCGGCGATCGTTCGAAGATTACTTTGCTGAACGGTGATGAAATTCCTTACTCGGTGAAGAAGGATATTTTCTACGACAATAAAGTGATGCAACTGTGTCTGAATTGGGAGGTTGTGAAAGAAGAGAAACTGGCACCCGGAAAGTATACCGTTCAGATTTACAGCGACGGCGTTCAGATCGGAGAAACCGAATTTGAATTGAAGTAACAGTAATTTAGGCTTCTTAGCCGAAGACCTCAGAATGGTCGACCTTTTAGGGATTGTGTCAAGCACGAATCCTGAACATTAAGGCGCTTTTCTGAGGTTTTTTGTTTTCTCTAATTTCCCGCTGAAGAAGATCAATACGCCCGGGTTGAGCCTGAGCAATTCGGTTTATGATTGCATCATTTCACTTCTATCGACCTCAGGTTCAGAAAATCTGAAGTGGTGGCTCTCGTTTCAGGTGAATGTGGAAAGCCCGTATCAATTCTTCGACAGGAGGCCTTTTAAGAAGCTGCTTTGCGAATCCCAGGCAAGCCAGCTACAACATGGCGAGTAAGCGGTTTCTCGAGAAATCCAACAACATTCGGGTAGGTGTTGGCCCGTTGGCGGTCTTCTAAGTCGAGTGATGAAGACAAGAAATACACCGGAAATGTCGAAACGACTTCTTTGTCAAGCCTTTGCAGTGCATCAAGAAATTCGAAACCATTCATAGACGGAATCCGAATGTCGAGCAGGATAAACGAGTCGGCTTCGATGGCTGAGGTTGAAATTCCCTGAAAGTAGTCGAGGGCCTTTTCAGCAGAGCGGAAGGCTTCAATTCGTCCACGATAGCCTCCCAATTCAAGTGCTTTGGTTTGGATGAAGGTATCTATTGGGTTATCGTCGATGAGGATAATCATGGTGTATCAGTAAATTAAGCGTAAGCTAAAGGCAGGGTAATGGTAAATTTAGTTCCTTGATTCACAGCCGATTCTACCCTAACCGTGCCGCCCAACTTTTTGATGGTTTCGCGAACTATATATAATCCGAGGCCTGAACCGGTGCTGTGGTCGCTGGTTCGGTAGAACATATCGAAGATTTTCTCAAGGTGGTACTCCTTAATTCCAATTCCATTGTCGGAAACGACCAAAACAATATGTTGTCCGTTGCGCTCTAAGTTGAGTTCAATTTCGGGCAGGCGAGCTGGATGACGGTACTTGATTGAATTGGAAATGAGGTTATTTAGAATTGTTACTAAACGATTTCGATCGGAGGAGAAAGGAAATGCGGCTTTAACCTTCACGCAACCTGAAACGGTAATTTCGCCGGTTTCGAGGTAACGCAATCCGGGTTCAACATCCGAGATAAGCTCTGGAAGCTGTATTTCTTCAATTTGAAGTCCTGCCCGGTTGTTTCTGGAATAGGCAACAATATCACGAATAATGTTATCGAGCTTGAGAATACTCTCTTCCATGAGGCTCACATAGCGCTGGGCTCCTTCTGCTTTAACTTCTTCGCGGAGCAAATACAAAAGCCCTAAAACGGAGGTGAGTGGGGAGCGCAAATCGTGTGAAGCCGAGTACACAAAGCGGTCGAGTTCGAAGTTGATTTTTTCGAGCTCTTTATTTTTCTCCTGGAGCTCTTGCATGGCCATCGAGCCACCATCGCTGGTTATCCGCTCAGCCCGCGCTTTTAACTCATGAATCAGTTCGGGAATTCGTCCAATCTCCGAAAGTTGCAAAGCGCAATTCACCTGAGCGTGAAACAATGTCATTCCCGGAATGCCTTCCCCAATAACCAATAAATAACAGCTTGGAGAGAGAATTCGAACCTCAGCTGCAATGCGAATGAGCTCTTCGGTGAGCTGAGGTTTGTAAAGGATTACAATTTCACGGGTTAATTTCCCTACTCGTGCCGTTTCGCCGTATTGAAAAACCTTAGGCGACCACTCTTTGAGTAAGCCCTTGATGTGGGTAACCTCCTGAAAATCGGACTTCCTCGCAAAAATGCTGATCTGCATACCGTTCACTGCCTCAGCGAGCAATTTACTGTATAATCTCCGATTTACAGAACCCAAATCATCAACCAGCGCATCTACAAGATTTTATTTCTGCGCAAAATGAATGGCTTTCTTACACCGAAACAAGGCCTTTATCATCCAGTTGCTTCTTTCATAAATGCCATTAAATCAAATATATAGGAATTTTTCCGGCTCAATGCCTAGCTTTTTTCTTGCACAAGTAAGGTTTATGCCAAACCAAGGGCCGGCTTGAGAAACTCACATCAGCCGCAGGCAGTATCACACTTTAAAAAGCGCAACATGCAAGAGTGGTACACACGAATGGGTCTGGTTCTACTGATTTTCGTAGGAATGAGCAACAACACAAGTGCTCAGCCAACCGACCCTACAGCCAAAAGATACCGTGTAACGGCATTTAAAGCGTCCAATACATCCATCACCAGCTTATCGAACATTGCCGAAGCCACTCCCAAGTCGACCATGTACATTCCTACGGCGTTTACGCCCAATGGCGATGGCATCAACGATCGCTTCGGGGTAAAGGCGCTGAATCTCACTCAGTTTAATCTGAAAATCTTCAATCGTTGGGGCGAGCTCATATTCGAAACTAACGACATTTCCGAATTATGGGATGGCACCTATAATGGACAGGCCATCACAAGCACCGACGTTTTTGTATATACAGTAAATGCAAAAGGTCCCAATGGTTTCGTACTTCCTGAGGAATCAGGTACCGTAACCCTTGTGGCCGATGGCACAGTTGAATAAATGCATGGTATGAAAGACGACTACTCCTCATCTCCGGCCATGCGCCTGCTACGCCTGCTTCTTGTTCTAATCGCATTTCCCGCTTTTGGGCAAACCCCTCAGGCTGGGTTTTCTGCTTCAACCTTAACCGGTTGCGCCCCGCTGAGCGTGAACTTCACCAACACATCAACGGGTGCGGCGAGTTTTCAGTGGGACTTTGGCAATGGCAATTTCTCGACTCTTCAGAACCCGCAAAACGTATTTGTTCAGCCGGGAACCTACACAGTAGTGCTAACAGCCACTTCGGCCGGAGGCCAAACCAATACCCACACGGCAACGATCACCGCCCTGGCCGGGCCTCAGGCTTCATTCACAGCTCCTGTGTTGACTGGCTGCGCCATCCAAAACACCTTTTCCTTCAACAACACATCTCAAGGCGCGGTAAGTGCTTTCTGGGATTTTGGCGATGGCACATCATCCATTCAGTTGTCGCCAACTCATGTGTACAATACCCCGGGTTCTTATTCGGTAAGCCTTATTGCGACCAATCAGGTAGGTTGTCAAACAGTATTTACATTGCCCCAAAACCTTACAGTTTTTCCCCTTCCTGACGCCGACTTCAGTGTAAGCGCTACATCGAGCTGCAATCTGAACCAGGCCTTCAGCTTTAGCAACCTTTCGTCGGGAGCCACCAGTTACTTCTGGGAATTTGGCGATGGAACAACATCAGTACAGGCCAACCCCAGTAAAGTTTACGGTGCTCCGGGTGTGTATACCGTTAAACTGAGAGCCACGAATGCGAATGGGTGTGTCGATTCTCTCATCCGTACGCAGTACATCACCATCCATCCGCCGGTCTTTCCTCAAATCACCGCCAGCGATAGTGCCGGATGTGAACCTTTTGCCATCAACTTAAGCCAAAACGTTCCCAACGCAACGAGTTATGCCTGGAATTTTGGCAACAACACCAGTTCTGTTGCCAATGCTCCATCGGTAACTTACAATACGGCCGGAAACTTCAATTTGTCGCTTTCGGTGACTATGCCTACCGGATGTGCTTACAATGCGCCGGTGGTTCCCATTCTGGTGCATCCCAAGCCCAACCCTCAGTTTACGCTTTCCAATACCAGCGGCTGCGCGCCTCTCACCGTTACCTTGAACAACCAAACGGTTGGGGCAAGCAACTTTGTGGTCAATTGGGGTAATGGGCAAACCATTCCGCTCACTCAAAATACATTCACTTATACCCAGCCGGGAACCTATTCAGTTGGCTTTGGGGCTTATTCTGCCAACGGCTGTTACGCCGCAGTTCAGCAAACAGGTGCGGTACAGGTTAGAGCACCCATCGCCAGTTTTAATGCTTCAGCAACCTATGGCTGTCCTCCGTTAACGGTTAATTTCACCAACGCTTCTCAAAGTGCGATTGGTTATACTTGGCATTTTGGAAACGGTCAAACATCAACCCTTACCAATCCTTCCATTACTTTCAATCAGCTCGGAACCTACGATGTTATGCTTGTGGCCCATGGGCAAGGCGGTTGCACCGACACTGTTCTGCTGAATGATTTTATCAATGTGATGTATCAGGAGGCTCCGTATACACCACCGCCTCCAATCGTTGGCTGCGTGCCTTTAACAAGCAGCTTCAGTATTTCGCAGGTTGCGGGTACTACCTACACCTGGAATTTTGGCGATGGAACCACCGCTACCGGAACAAACGTAACACATACCTACACCCAGAACGGTACTTTTACGGTTTCGCTCGTGGTTGATAATGGTACAGGCTGCAGCAATTACTTCTCAAACTACCAAACCGTAATTGTTGAAGGTGGTGTGCCTTATTTTGAAGTGGAAGTCGATCCTTGTCCACCTCACACAGTCTCTTTTCAAGACACATCCAGCATTAATACAGTATCGTGGTTGTGGAATTTTGGAGATGGCACGACTTCAACCGAAGAGTCGCCCAACCACATTTATCCCAATCAGAACGTCCACCACGTTTCTTTGACTACCGTTTCTCAGTCGGGATGCGTTGGCTCTTACATTGCCTTCAATGCAGTGAATTTTTCTGCCGCAGTGGCTTCGTTTACAACGTCTTACATCAATGGGCCTTTCCCTCAAACCGTAAGCTTTTTCCCAACCAATTCCGCGGCAACAGGCTGGTTATGGGATTTTGGGGATGGCAATACGTCTACCGAGCAATTTCCGGTAC
>CANHCM010000066.1 GCA_947459155.1 Bacteroidota bacterium
AGGGCTTCCGGCTGAGGTGTAAATGGTACGTCGGCGGAATCCAAACCAGCGCATCCAAAATTGTCTACCGCAATAAGCTGAATTTCAGGATTGCTGTCGGAACCACCATTCCAAACCAGTGTATCTGCGGTGCTCAGCGTATCGCCTTCATACACCCAGCGATAAGTAGCGAAGGTGTCGTTGACAAAGAGAATGATCGAATCGAACTCGCAGAAACGCTCTATTCCAAGAATTTGTGGTGTAGGAGTAGAGTTGGTTACAACGAATGGCGCTGATACCCCTGTACAACCATTTTGATCCACTACAGAAACGGTGAAGGTGCCTGCTCCAACATTGGTGAAGGCCACGTCAACACCAGGGTTACTCGACCAGCTATACTCTTCATATTCTTGGGTAGTTGTAAGTGTGGTAATGCCGTCGAAGCAGGTGTGATTGTCGCCGGTAATTACTGGAGTAATTGTCGTTACTGGGGTAATCGTAAACGGCGCCGAGGTTCCCTCACAACCATTATCACCAACCACAGTAACGGTGTATGTTCCAGCTCCCACATTGACAGTGTCTTCGGTGCTCAAATTCGACCAGGTATAGCTTGGGAAAGGCTCGGTAGTATAGAGTTCGGTGAGGGCAGTGCCGCACACTGTGTTTTCACCATCAATTACCGGTACAGGTGCAGTTTCAGAACCCACGATGAATGGAGCCGACACACCAATGCAATTCCCAATGGCTACGGTTACCGAATATTCTCCGGGGGTTGTAACTGTAATTGACGATGTTTCTTCGTTATTGGGCGACCACACGTATTGATCAAAAGTACCTCCACCCACAGAAAGAGTAGTTGAGGCTCCATCACAAATGGCAGGCACCCCAGTAATAACAGGGGTGAAATTATTCTCAATTACTTGAAAGACGATGCTTGCCTGATAGGTGGCGGCTGGAGTTCCGTCATCGGTTGCAAGGAATTCAACGTTGTGGTATCCTACATTCGATGCAGAAGCGGTAAAGGTTGCCTGTACATTGCATTGCGTTCCCGGAGTAATTCCAATCAGGTTAAAGCCTGGAACAGTGGTGGTAAGCAACTCCGCATTTACGGTTTGGTCAGGTTCAACAGGAATGAAGTTGAAGTCGACCGGGTAAACATCACCCACACATACTACAATGGTATCGCACAGAGGAGCATTAATGGCCAATGGTGCAATATTATTGTCTACTCCGGGCTCAAGGCAGGTATTGAAGAAAAATACGGTGTTATCGAGAAATGAAACCTGATCGTTTGCTCCAAATGGACCATCGTAATTTTCGCCGGGAGCATCGAAGCGCCCCAATTGGATGTAACCGACTCCATCGCCGCGGTTTACACCAACTGTTGCCGGAATACCGCCAAAGCCATTCGTTCCGCCTGATGCCGTTCCGGTTGTCCATTGCATGTCGCCATACAAAAAGCCAACATTCGTGTTTACCGGCAATACCGGTGAAGTACCATTGGTAATAATCAATTGAAAAGTGTTTCTCAAGGCGCCGTTCTCGTTAAATACGCCCACCGTGTCCCAAGAAACAATCGCATATTGAGGAAATACATCGTAGCGAACCTGACCCAGCGGATTGGTAGGACTTCCGGTGTCAACGTCGCCCCAAAATGGAGCAATCATCGGAGGTACGGTGGCATCGGGGAAAGCAGTGGAAGAAAACGTAGCAAAAGATTCTTCGAAGGTGATGTTCCCGTTGTTGTTGATGAAAAAACTGTTATAGTCCGTACCGTAAAAACAAAACGTAAAAGGAATTTGAACTTCGAATGGACCATTAGGCGGACTATCGTCAAAATACACCTCGCCCCCAAACGGGTCATCAAATCCAGTTGTAGGAACAGCCTCACAAGGAGGCGAATCCAAATCTCTTGATTGAGCTTTCTTTTTTGATTTTGCAGTTTTCGGAAGTTGGATTACACCCGAAGAAATGGGTTGCGCAATCTCATAGGTTTGCTTGGGGTCAAGTTTGCCCTGTGCTTTCAGCGTCTCATAAAGCTGAAGTGTAATGGGCGTTTTTTCGATTTTGGATTGAGCCTTTAATCCTGTCGGAAATGCACCAACACCTAGAAGGAGGAGCCATTGCAGAACTTTTGGGCTAAAAGCACGCTGAAATTTTTTCATTGAGCGGTTTCGTTCTATTTGATTTATCGGGTAGCAAAACTAAAAAAATCTTTTGCCAATTCACAGAGATATGAGCCGGAGGTTTCGTTGCACGGCCAAGAAAAAAAATGAAATGTTAAAGTTGACCTCTTGTTAAAATCGCAGCCACAGCCTTGAGGCCTCCTAAAATATCGGCTTCCGGCAAATAAACCTGCAAGACATGAACTATAGCCTCCAACTTACGGCCCTCTGCAGAAAAAATCTCAGCGAGCATGCGGTGCTGGTTTCGGGTCTCACGTCTGTTAAGCTCAATCAATTCGTTTTGTTCGTGTGGCATCATGGCTGGGTAGGATGACAATATCAATCCATCAAGCTTTCTCCTCACTTTCAAGGCATTCAGAATCATTCGGGCTTTGTTGGTGCTCATGCTGCCATGATGCATCCTCACCAAAGCAAAGGTGTTTGGCAAACTATACTTTTTAAACAACAATCCTTTACAAAGACACCGACACCACAAGTCCCAGTCCTCCACCGAAGTAAGGGTTTCGTCGAAATAGCCTGCCTGATCAAAAACGCCGCGCCGAATTAATGGACCATTCACCACAAATTGATTCTGCTGCAATAATTTCTTCAACCAATACCCGGGCAAGTCGCTTTCCGGCTCTTCCTCCCAGGGCAAATCAGGTGTAAACATAGAATACCGCAAGGCCGATTCGCCCGGCACAAAATATCGAACGCTGCTATATACCAGGTCAACCTCCTTGTGTTCAAAGAGGTACTTGGCATGAGTTACCAGTTTATCCGACTGGATCAGGTCATCTGAATCCAACAACTGAATATAAACTCCCTTCGATTGCCTGATACCCGTATTTCGGGCTGCCGATAAGCCTGCGTTTCGCTGGAATATATAGCGAATCCTCGAATCTTTTTGGGTATACGCTTCTACAACTTCCTTGGTATTGTCTTTTGATCCATCATCCACCACAATGCACTCCCAATTCCGATAAGTCCCCTCCAAAACACAATCGAGGGTTTCGTGAATCAGATGACCATAATTGTAGGTTGGAATGATGATGGAAACAAGTCCAAAATCTTCCATTAATCCTCTACCGGTTGGGCTTTCAAACGAAAACGCAATTTGTAACTGATATACACCGTGTCGGGCATCGGTGCCACCAACTCAAAATCAGTTCTGAAACGATATTTGTCTCTTTGAATGATATTAAGCAAATCTTCGTTGGTCGGCTTCAGCGTGTACTGAATGAAATCTTTCCCGGGCTCCGGAAAATCCTCTTCCATCAGCAAGGCATCCTGATAACCTCCCGATGGAGAAGAAATATAAAACTTGAGGTCCTTGGCGAAGCTGAAATCCACCGCACCTGAATCGATAATCACCGTGAGGTCAATGCCTTCCACATCTTCTACCGTACCGGAAGTACTCTTGTTCTGCTCAAATTTATCGTAGCTGTTGAACGAATAATCTTCGCTCACAAAAGTCAGAAATTGGTTCGAAGGAAAAGTGTCGGTAAGCAGAGAATCAGGCGCCTTAAGCCAAACCACCTGATCGTCGGTGTCGAGATTGAAGCTTACCAGTTTGTCGAGCCGCTTGCATGCCCCTACAAACACGAGTAACAGCAAGGCCGGAATGAGCAGTTTTGATTTCATTTGGACTGAAAAGGAGTCCAAATATAGGAATTATCCGCTCCGTCGCGCATGCGTTCGTTCAAGCCCTAATTCGATTGATCAGCTGCTTTTACTTCGCAGAATTCAATTGCTCAGCGAAAAATTTACGGGCTACAATGAGCATTCCGAACGACTCTGAATGGTATTTCCCCAAGGTTTTGTGATGCACCTTATGGGCTTTCCGAATGGCCCGCAAATACCAGTTGTCACTCTTTTTAAAGAGCGGCAAGCGCTGATGGATGAACACGTCGTGCACCAGGAAATAGGCGAAACCATACACCGCAATGCCAATTCCAATAAAGAGTCTGAAATCGTTACCGTTCATCATTCCAAACATGATGCACAGCCAACTGGGAATGGCGAAAATCAAAAAGAAAGCATCATTCTTCTCAAAAATGTGGTCGTGAGGCTCATGGTGATCTTTGTGCAAAACCCACAAAAACCCATGCATCACATACTTATGCGTCGCCCAGGCCATGAATTCCATGAAGAAAAATGTAGCAATTACAATGAGGGTGTTGATGAACCAGTCCACAGCCAAATTGAGTGTTTAGTATTGAACAAATCCGAGAATGCCGAAAAAAGCAATCTGCGACAAAAGTAACCACAATGCCATGGGATTGTTTTCCCGATTCCAACGAAATGCTGCAAATTGAAGCGGCAGTGAAACCAAAAACCAGCAAGCGTAGTTGGTCCACGGGATTCCTATCGAGTTCCAGTGCCAGAAACCTTCACGGATGGCTACTGGTTCTATCAGGTAATCGATTCCGGTCATCAGCGCAGCACCTACAATCGCGCTGGGCCAAACCGACCATTTAAACCGGCGCACAAAAGCCGAGGTTACGTAACTCAGCAAATACCAGTTCACTCCAATTAGCAGGGGTATTCCGTCGATTTTAGTGCCCAGCACCTGGCCGTAAGCGTAGTCGCCAAACAGGTATCCGGTATGCACACCAATCCACTCGGCGGTGAAACCCACCGTAAAACAGAGCAGGAAAAAGGCAAAGAACTCCGCTCCATACTTCGCTTGAAAGGCCATCAACACAAACAAACAAAGCAACAAATGCATGGGTGTGAGTGCGCGGATGTATTCGGCCCAGGGGCTCATCAAACCCGCCACGCCAACCGCATGAAAAATCAGTAATACCGCAATGCCAAACCTGGCCTGGAAAGGAAATGGTAGCGATTGTGCAAATGGGCTCATACGGAGGGAATGGGGTCGGTGGCGATTTTTGCCGATTTTAAACACAAAGGAATACCGCCGCCGGGGTGCACACTGCCACCGCAAAACCAGAGGTTTTTCACTTTGTGACTAAAATTCGCGTGTCGCATGAAAGCCGCAGTACGGTTGTTGGAGCTGTTACCATACAGGCTTCCCTGGTGCGAAAAGGTTCGGGCTTCGATGCTTCGGGGGTCGAGAATACTCTCTGACTCGATGAGTGGGGCAATGGCCTCACCCAAAACAAAGCTTAGCTTTTTGAGGATGTCCTCGCGGCTTTTTGCAATGAGTTCCTCCCAGTTCTGCCCCGTATTTCCGGGCACATTAATCATCACAAACCAGTTCATACAGCCCGGCGGCGCATCTTCCGACTGCATCACAGAGGTAATGTTGATGTACACCGTTGGATCGCCGCTGATCTCACGGCCTTCGAACAGCATTTTAAACTCTTCGCGGTAATTGTTGCTGAAGAAAATGTTGTGCATGCCCAGATTCGGGAAAACTTTACGGATTCCCCAGTAAAAAATCAGGGCCGAGCTCGAACGGGGTTGCGCCAGGATGCGCTCCGGCGCCTTCAGCTGAGGCAGCAATTTTCGGTAGGCCGTAAAAACATCGGCATTGCACATGACGCCGTCGAACAGGCGTTGTTCACCGTGGATTAAAACTCCCTGCGCCCGATTGTTTTCAACCACAATTTGATCTACCGCCGTATTTAGCTGAAAATCAACACCCATACGTTTGGCCAATTGGGTAAGCGACTGCGAAATCTGGTGCATTCCGCCTTTGGGGAACCACGCTCCATGGTTGAACTCTAAATGCGGAATGCTGCGCAAAACTCCCGGAGCCAGATAAGGATCGGAGCCGTTGTAAGTAGCATACCGGTCGAACAGCTGCGTAAGCCGCGGATCGCCGGTCGACCGTTGATTGTCGCGGTGTAAATTCGAAAACACGCCCAGCCAGGGCATGCTGAGGATACCTTTTAAGGTTCTGAGGTTGAGGAAGTTTTGTATACGGTGCAGCGACTGATCCAGAAAAACGGGAGCGGTTGTTTCATAAATAAACCGGCTTCTTTTCAGGTATCCGCTCACGCGGGATGACGGTACGCCGAAAAGCTGCTCTGCTTGTCGGGCAAAGGTTTCCGGGTTGCCTGAGGCCGGAAGGTAGGTGCCATCGTCCCAAAAATAATGACAAACAGTGTCGAGTTTGGTGTATTGGAAGTGTAGCGAAGGCTCTTCCCCGGCCAGCCGAAAAAGGTCATCAACCTGCTCGGGAAGGGTAAACAACGAAGGGCCGGCATCGAACCGGTAAGGCCCTTGCCTGATTTCGGTAAGCTTACCACCGGTGTAAGGGTTTCGGTCGAACACCGTTACCGCATAGCCTTTAGCCCGAAGTCGGATCGCCGACGCGATTCCGGCAATCCCTGCCCCAACTACGGCCACCGATACTGCTTGTGTTGCTTTCATGAAATCAGGGCAAATAACTTCCTTTTCGACGAATTGTTCACAAGTAACTGTAAAACAAGTCGCTATTTTATTCACCCAATGGTTAATAAAAACAGCGTGGGGCTTGTGGTTTTTGCTCGATCCTGCGTTATTTTCGCTTTACCTCAATCGACTTATGCCTACGTTAGTGTCCGGAAAATCAATTTGGGAGCTGGGAGCCACTCCCGACCCTGCCACTGTTGTTCGGCTTGCCGGAGAAATCAGCGTGGATCGTAAAATCGCTACACTGCTCGTTCAACGGGGTATTACCACGTTCGAGGAGGCCCAGCGCTTCTTTCGTCCCGAGCTCGAACACCTCCACGATCCGTTTTTGATGGCCGACATGGAAAAGGCTGTTTATCGGCTGCTTTCGGCCCTCGAAATGGGCGAGAAGGTGATGGTCTATGGAGATTATGATGTGGATGGCACCACGGCTGTAGCCCTCATGTACGGTTTTTTGCAGGAGTATTTCGACACGGAGAAACTCAGCTATTACATTCCCGACCGCCTAAGCGAAGGCTATGGTATTTCTTTTCAGGGTATTGATGAAGCGCAATTGCGCGGATGCACCCTAATCATTGCCTTAGACTGCGGTATCCGCTCGGTCGACAAGGTGGATTACGCCCGTAAAAAGGGCATCGACTTTATTATTTGCGACCACCACCAGCCCGGAGAAGCACTGCCGGAGGCTTCGGCCGTGTTGGATCCCAAACGGGCCGACTGCCCTTACCCGTACAAAGAGCTTTCGGGCTGCGGTATTGGGTTTAAGCTGGCTCAAGCCCTGAACAGCCGCTTGGGAGGCAAAGCAGATGTTTTCGCCTACCTCGATCTGGTGGCTACCTCCATTGCTGCCGATATTGTTCCCATTACCGGCGAAAATAGAGTGCTGGCGTATTTTGGTTTACAGCGCATCAATACCGAAGCACGGGCAGGAATTCGAGCCTTACTGCTGCCTAAGAATGGACTGGAAACAGGGCGCGAAGTAAGCATTACCGATTTGGTATTTACGGCCGCGCCGCGCATTAATGCTGCAGGACGAATCGATCATGGCCGGGAAGCAGTAGCCTTGCTGCTGTGCAACGACTTTGAGGCTGCTCAACAGGCCATCATTGCCATTCATGCGCACAACGACACTCGCCGGAACCTCGACCAGCAAATTACCGCCGAAGCACTGGCCATGCTCGAAAGCAATCCTTCCTTTTCCGATGCCCGCGCTACCGTTTTGTATCAGGCACACTGGCACAAAGGCGTAGTTGGTATTGTGGCTGCGCGGGTGCTCGAAAAGCACTACAGGCCTACCATAATCCTCACCGAGTCTAACGGTAAAATTACCGGCAGCGCCCGGTCGGTGCGCGATTTCGATATACTCGAAGCCATCACCGCCTGTGCCGATTTGTTGGAACAGTTTGGCGGACATAAATATGCGGCTGGACTAACTTTGAGGCCCGAAAACCTCGACGCTTTCTGCCGTAAGTTCGAAGAAGTAGTGAGTAACACCCTAAGCGAAGCGCAACGAATTCCGGTGGTTGAAGTCGATCTCGAGCTGGAGCCGGAAGAGATCACGCCTAAGTTTTACCGAATACTCAAACAGTTTGCCCCCTTCGGTCCGGGCAATATGGCCCCCTTGTTTTTGAGCCGAAACCTTGTAGATTCAGGCAATGCACGCGATTTGGCTGGAAAACACCTCAAGCTGCGATTGGGAAAACCCGGTCAACCCTGGTTCGACGCCATTGCCTTCGGTCAAGCTGAATTTTTAAGACCAGTGGCTTCCGGAATTCCGGTTGATGCCGTTTACGTGATCGAAGAAAACCACTGGAACGGCAAGGTAAGCCTTCAGTGGAATGTGAAAGAAATCAGAGTTTGAGTTTAAGAGTAGGTCTTAAACGGGGAGCAAACCCTCAAAACAGGCCAACTGCAAGCTCAACCCAAAGGATTGCTGTGAGGAGAATAACAGCAACGATCACAAACCTCCTCAGTCGTCGAGTATTCACTTTTTGCTGAATCTGGTCCAAGGAAATCCCCAACAAGAATAGCAGTGCTGCTGCAGCTGCAAAATCGAACATGGTCCAATGCACCTCAGCTGGATTGGATATCATTCCTATCAAGGGGAGGCAGAAAATGAAAATGCACAAGGCAATCCAACGTGACCAGAACTTACGGGAACTGTATGGTGAAAGTTGATTTTTCATAGAGAGGACTAGAACAAACGGGAACTCGGTTTTAAGATTGTTTGAAGTGAGACTTAACCTCAAACCTTCGATCGGTGAACGGAAAGAAACGACGAGCTTTCTGCGGGGAATAGCTTCTATATTAAACTGTAAAATGGATGCGGCACTTCAAGTTTACCGGAAATTCGCGCCAGCAAATGAAGCGGATACCCCACAGGCCCCGGAGCGGAGCGGAAGGGGCCGAGGAGTAGCAGCGGAATTGCGATGCCCGCCGATGAACATTAGCCTAACCGCTAAGCCACGACAGGCAGGCGCCCAAAACAAAAAAATCAGAAAGGAAAGCACTCAAGGATGAACCCTTGAACTCGCTTTTGCGGCTCTCGCTTTTCCCGTTTCTGAGAGGGCCATGGCTTCGTTGCGCTTGAAGTTTTTGATGTACTCGATTTTGCGAAATCTCAAGGCCGACCAGTCCTCATTGATGGCGACCTGTCGCACCGGCTCGAGGTTAAACGTTCCCACAACGCTCCAGCCGGTATCGCGGTTGAAATCGCAGGTGTAACGCCTGGAGCTCTTCTTGGGGTAAGCAATCCACAAAATGGCGTCGCCCTCGAGCATGCCGGCAATGTGCGGAATGAGCTCGTTGAGCTCCGCTTGTTTCGTCGCAAAAATGAGGGCGAAGCGGATGGGCTTAAAGCCATCATACAGCGTGTTGATGCGGCACGGGGCCTCGTGAATGGCCGGAAGAAGCTCGGGCGGCGCATTGAGCACCCAAATTTCCTCTTCGGTTTTTAGGTTGAGCTTTTTCCAGAGTTCCATCGTTTTGTTTGGGAGTATTGATTTTAACGTAACCTCACCGATTTGCCAAAGGCCGAAGCATCGCCACGGTAGCGAATGCTGATTTCAAATCCACCCCTTCCATTGGTGGCCGGCCGTAAGGTGCTCAGGTTGGCATCGTAGCTAAACCCAAAACCCCAGGGGCCCAACTCAATCAACGATGAAACAATCACGGCATCTTTCCAGCGGTAAAAAGCTCCAAGGTAAACGCCTACATTCTCAAAAGCTCCTGAATACTTCGATTCCGACAATACATCATACCTGAGCATGCTGCCCATCAAAACCTCGCGATTGGGCCCTTGCAGGTAGGCTACCCAGCCCGGATTTATGGCCAGCTTGCTGTTGGGCAAACTCACCAGAAATTGGCCATGGAAAACCCAGCGGGTCATCATCCGCTCGCCGGTGTTGTTAAACGAGTAATCGGGCCGGTTGAAATGATACATCGAAAGGCCCACATTTCCTTTGTTGAAATTGTTGCCCTGCACCCGGTTTCGCCCCGAATTGTTGTCGTACGACCATAAAAAGCCGCCCGAAAAATCGGGGTACACAAAGCTGGGATTTCCAATCACCTCACCCGAGGCAACCTGCGCATTAAAGCCGGTTTCGGTGTATTGACTGCCCCATTGGAGATCGCCAAAGTCGATTCGGCGCTGCCCAATGCCACCTTGCAAGCCAAGCCCTAACTTGTGGTATTTGCTGATGCTCACATGGGCAGCCAGGGTCAAATTTACAACCGTCGTGCGCAAGAGTCCGTCGCCACTTTGGTCGTAGTACATTTGCAGTCCTCCCGCCAAAAAATTGCGTTGCTTCTTGCCCCCAAACCTGCTGTTCGCCTGAAAAGCATAGGTTTGATAAGGTATGGTGATGCTCCTCCACTGCGAACGGTAGTTGAGGCTGGCCTCCGAACGGCCTCCAATGCCGGCAAGCGCAGGATTCTGGTTTAGGGGAGCCATGAAAAACTGGGAAAAATGAATATCCTGCGCCTTCACAGCGGCAGCGATACACAGCAATAGCGCGATAATTCCTGTTTTCATGCCTATCGGATTAGGGTTAAATTGCCTTGTCGGCTAAGGCTTTCGCCGGTAATGAGTTGAGCTTCCAGATAAAACACATACACGCCGGTGTTTAAAGCCTGGCCGCGGAATTGACCATCCCAGCAGTCGCCCGGATTCCGGCTCTCATACACTTTTTCGCCCCAACGGTTAAATACCGAAAGGGTCATGGTGCTCACGCAGCCCGCGCCGTAAAGTCTGAAACAGTTGTTTTCGCTGTGCCCCGATTCATCCGGAGCAAAAACGTTGGGCACAAACAAGCCCGCGCACAGGGTGTCGACCGTAATTTCAACACAGTCGTTGGCCATACAGCCATACACATTCACCGCACTCAGGCAATAGGTTTGGGTTTGTGGTGTGTTGGCCAGCGGGTCGAGGCAATCGATGCAACTGAGGAATTGCGTAGGCTGCCAGAGCACTTCGGCATTGGCGCTGGCTTGCAAGCTGGCGGTGCCTCCAAAGTAAATCGTGGTGTCGGCTCCGGCATCTACCACAGGCAATGGTCTCACCAATACTGATACCTGAGCGCTGTCGGAACAGGCTCCGTTCGAAACATTCACCGAAACAAAGCTGCTTCCGCTGGGTATGTATTGTAGCGTATCGTTTGCCGTACCATCGCTCCACACGTAGGTGCCGCCGCCTCCGGCAATAAGCGTGAGGATTTCGCCCTGGCAGAGCGTTGTGTCGCCACTGATGCTGGCAGTTACTTCTGGCAATACGGTAAGGGTTGCCGAAGCAAAGCCTTCGCAGTTGCCAAGGGTCGCCGATACTATCAAGGTGATGCTGCTGTCGGCCGGAAGCCAAAAGCTTTCGCAGGTGTCGCAAGCCAGGCCCTGGTTCACCCAAACATAGCCCTCCGCGCCGCTTACGCTAACTAGGGTGCTGTCGCCGCCGCATACCGGATTTTGACTGAAAGTGATTTGGGCTTGTGGGGATGGCAAAACGGTAACCGTAACTGTGGCCGTATCGCTGCAGGCGCCTGTAAAACCAACAACACTGTAGCTCGTGCTTTGAGTCGGGGAGGCCAGTACGGAGCTGCTAGTGGAGTCGCTCAGACTGCCGGCCGGCGACCACAGCAGGTTCTCTGCACCCCCGGCAACGAGCGTAACACTTTGTCCGCTGCAAATGCTCGTGTCGGCGCTGAGGCTGAGATCAATAGGCTGATCGGCACTCAAGGTAACCACAAGCAGCGAATCGCAGCCGTTGGCACTCAAAAGGGTGTCGGCGTACACGCCGGGATTACTCACCACCTCGCCCCAGGGCAGGGCAAACTCAGTGCCGGCACAAAAGCGGAGATTCAGGTTGCTCTGTGGGGCCGGAATCAGGCTGATGGTCGTGGTCACCAACGAGTCGCAACCCGAGGCCGCAATGAGGCTCACCGGATAAACGCCGGGTACACCGGTAACAACACCATTGGGTAAGGTGTACGTTGCGCCCTCGCAAATACTCACCGCTTGACTCAGCGAAAACTGAGGCAACACGCTTAGGTTCAACATTACCACCGAATCACAGCCAGCCGCCGAGCTTAAGCTTACGGTGTAAGTGCCGGCCGCCGTGTAGCTGTTGCCGTTCCAGCTGTAAGGCAGCTGCGCCGGACAAACCGATACATTTTCGGTCGCACTCAGGCTGGGCAACACGCTGAGGTTCAACGTCACCACCGAATCGCAGCCCGCAGCCGAGCTTAAGCTTACCGTGTAAGTG
>CANHCM010000067.1 GCA_947459155.1 Bacteroidota bacterium
AGCATTTCGGGACCGCCGTTGAGGGGTGCAGCGGTGAAAGAAACGCCTAAGCAACTCAAGGTCGCATTCCAACCCGGGCGAAGCACCGAAACATCGGTTGTGAAATTGAAGGTGAGCGCTCCCGAGGGATTGTTAGCAACAAGGGTTAATGGTGTGTTAGAAACCCCATTCAGTGTGGCAAGCAAAGGCGCTGCAGTGGATGTTCCGTTATAGATATGGAGGTAATCGAAATTGGTTTCCAGGTCATAAGAGTTAAAGGTTACTCTAAGCTGTGCACCGGCCTGAGAAGGGTAAATGGTTTGAACGATGTTCGCATTGTTGCTTGGGTAATTGGCGTTGGGCCCACCCGGATCGTAAAAATTGGCCGCACAGGTAGTTATCGAAGCTCCTCCTGTACCCATGTTCAGATTGATGGGTGTTGATGAGCCACAACCAATTGTTACAGGAATAGTTATGGTGCTGGTGCATCCACAGGCATCGCTGAGGGTAACAATGATGGCGTAATTGCCATCCTGATTAAACAAAAATACCGGTGATGCCCCACCACTCAGCAGCTGGCCACCATTCGCCGACCAGTTGTAGGTGTAGTTGCCGCAGCCTCCTGTTACCGGGCCCTGCACGATGACACTGTCGCCCGAAACCGAGGGCACAAAGTTGGCTGTAATTGGGTTGGTTTGACAATTTGGACCAGCCTGTACCTGTTGGCAATAGCTTCCGGTGCAACCATTTACGTCGATTACATCGAGGCAAACGGTATACACTCCCGGTGTTGGAAAAGTGTAGATGAAATTGGGGGAAGAGCCAACCGTCTGTCCTTGAATAACCCATTCATATACCGCAATGTTCCCTGAGGCAGTACCCGTAAAAACAACGGCTGTGGATGGCAATTGTGGTTGTGCGGTGAAGGTTACTGGCACTCCACTGCAGCCTCCAATTTGAACGGAGTCGCATAAGGTCGTGATGCAGCCTGAACCGTCGGTAACGGTTAGACAATATTGGTAAATGCCCGTGGATGGGTAGTTGAACGTAAGTGGAAAGCCTGTGGAGGTGTTTCCGTTAGAGCTAGCCTGGTAGGAATAGGGCGGCATTCCACCGATTACACTGGGATACAAATAAGCGTTATTGCCAACAACTGAATCGGCCACGGTAACCTGCAAAGTGCCGGGTGGACAAGGTTGAGCAAAAATGGCCTGACACAAGGTATCGGCACAACCGTTGGCGTCGACACCGGTAACACAGAGCAGGTAGGTTCCCGGACTGTTGTAGGAATGCTGCCAGGTGAAGGCCGTCGACATTTGCATGTTCAGGGGCATGCTACCATCGCCAAAATTGACGTTCAGATCGATGGGAATAGCCGCATTGCTTTGGTTGAACACGAACAGGTTCAGTTCGGTGCCCATGATGGAGGGCTGGATTTGCAGAAAGTTCTGCGGACATTGGGCTTTAGCCCCGATGAAAAGCCATAGGCCAATCATCGTGAGGAGAGCGCGTAGTGTTGATTTCATGTAGCGGGCGTGTTGGTTTCAAAAATAAAAGTACACTATTCTCAACACACTGTATCAGATGTCCCGAAAAAGGATTTAACAATCTTACGCCTCCAAAGAAAACAAAATCCCGATTTCCCCTTTAATTTCAAACCTTTTAGCCTAAAATAGATGTCGGATTAACCTATCAATTTATGGATTAAAAGAGGTGGGAAACCCCCACAAGACTTCTCCCCAATTTATCGCTTGATCGACGATAAAGCCGCTAATTTGTCGCCGTCAAGCGTTCGGAAAAGCGTTTATCTTTGGCCGCTTCAAAACAGGCATGAATCGATTTTCCCTACTGGCACTGCTGCTTACCGTTTTCTCCTTAAACATTGCCGCCCAAACGGCAACATTGCGAGGATTCATCTACAACAAAAAGAATGGCGAACCGGTCATTTTCACCAATGTTTACCTTCAGGGCACACAACTGGGTGCTCAAACCGACGTAAACGGGTTTTACTCCATTACCCGTATTCCTGAAGGAAACTACAAGCTGGTGTTCAGCGCCATGGGCTTTGATTCGCTGGCCGTTTCGGTAAGCCTGAAGGCCGGACAGATTCTTCAAAAGAACCTGAACGTAACCGAAAAAGATGTTGTCTTGAAGGAGTTCGAGATCAGCAGCGAGAAAGACAACGAGCAAGGCCGAGTGGGAACCGGCGTTACCACCATTACTTCAAAAGAAATCAACAAGTTGCCTACGGTTGGAGCCGAGCCCGATTTAGCGCAGTATCTGCAGGTATTGCCGGGCGTTACATTTACCGGAGACCAGGGCGGTCAGCTTTACATTCGTGGAGGTTCGCCTATTCAGAACAAAGTGTTGTTGGATGGCATGATCATCTACAATCCATTCCACTCGATCGGATTGTTTTCGGTGTTTGATACCGATGTGGTTCGGAATGCCGATGTGTACACCGGTGGTTTCGGAGCTGAATTCGGTGGCCGGGTATCGTCGATTATGAAGATTACGACCAAAGATGGCGACAAAAAGCGCCTCAGCGGAAAAGCTTCTGTGAGTCCTTTCGTTTCGAAAATACAGTTCGAAGGCCCCCTGAGTAAGCAAAAAGACGATGATGCGAGCTCGATTTCCTATGTGCTGAGCGGCCGTACCTCTTACCTTGAACAATCGTCGAAGGTGTTTTACCCTTATGTGGATACTGCAGGATTACCCTTCAACTTCACCGATCTTTATGGTAAACTCACCTTTGCCGGAAACAATGGTTCGAAACTCAGCCTGAGCGGTTTTAATTTCCGCGATCAGGTAAAGTACCAGAGTTTGCAAAACCTCAGCTGGAACACCTTTGGCGGCGGGTCGAGCTTTGTACTGATTCCCAACAATTCAGGCTTTATTTTCGATGGTTCGGTGAGTTTTTCCGACTATGCCATCCGCCTTGAAGAGGCCAGTAAAAACGACCGTTCGAGTCGAATTTCGGGCTTTAACCTAAATTTGAACTTCAAGTATTTCCTTGGCAAAAACGACTTCCAATGGGGAGTTGAAACCATTGGATTCTCTACCGATTTCACCTTCTTTAACGACGTAAACCGCAAAATTGAGCAGGTGAATAACTCCTCTGAATTGGGCTTGTATTTCAAATACCGACTGATTGCCGGCAATTTCGTGGTAGAGCCCAGCTTCAGACTCCAGTATTATGCATCGCTGTCGGAAGCTTCGCCTGAACCTCGTTTAGGCATCAAATACAATGTAACCGACAATTTCCGCTTGAAGGCCTCAGGAGGTTTGTATTCTCAGAACCTGATTGCGGGCGTTTCAGACCGCGATGTGGTGAATCTGTTCTATGGCTTCCTTTCGGCTCCCGACAATTCGCCTAACTCATTCCAGGGAGAAACAGTGAATTCGCGCTTACAGAAAGCCCGACACCTCATTGCCGGCTTCGAAAGTAACATCACCCGATACCTGAAAATTAACGCGGAAGCCTACTTCTTCGATTTCAACCAACTCACCAACATCAACCGAAATAAGCTGTACGACGATATTCCGGCCAACGAAGATCAACCCGATATTCTCAAGCAGGATTTCATTTTAGAACGTGGTACCTCTCAAGGGGTTGACATGGTGCTCAAGTATGAGCGTAAGCGTCTGTACATCTGGGCCGTATACTCGCTTATGAAGGTAACCCGCGAAGATGATTTGATTACCTACAGTCCGGTTTGGGACCGCCGCCATAACGTGAACCTGTTGGTTTCGTACAACTTCGGCAAGAAGCTCGACTGGGAATTCAACGCCCGCTGGAACTATGGTTCAGGCTTTCCGTTCACCCAAACTCAAGGATTCTACGAGAACTTTAACCTGAGTGGCAACATCGCAGGCGACTACACAACGGGCAACGGAACGCTCGGAACAGCCTTTGGCGATTTGAATGGAGGCCGACTTCCCGATTACCACCGCCTCGATGTAAACCTCAAGAAAACCTTACCTGTGGGCGACCGCAGTTTGTTTGAGTTCACCGCCGGCGTTACCAACCTTTACAACCGCGACAACATCTTCTACTTCGACCGTGTTAAGTTCGAACGTGTAGATCAATTGCCAATTCTGCCAAGTATTGGTGTGAATTTTAAGTGGTAGGGGAAAGTGTTGCGATGCGGTGAAACTGCCGCTCCGGGCTTTTCTAAAGGGGCGAACAAAGGCCTTGAGTATTGAGACTGTTTTCAAAAAAAGTTTGACTTTGCTCAGACCATTTTCCGGGTGTAAAGATTACGGGATACTACCATTAGGCTGAAGCCTTTTTTAGTCGTAGTTTGAATTGGAATTAGGCCGGTGTTGTGGTGATGGCGGAAGGTCATCCCGCCAGAAAAAGAAACTTCGATTCCGGGCTTTCGGCAATTGGTCGGCCTGTGTGGCTGAAAATAAGCTGTACAGGGGCAAAAGACAAACATCAAAATACAGATTAACAGCACACTAAGCCGTTTTGTCATCCGGCTGAATAAGCCGGACAAGCCCTAACTATTTGTGCTACCCACACATTGATGCTTATTTTGAGGTATGAAAACACCTGTACTCTGTCTCGGAGCTGCCCTTTTGGTATCGGCATGCCTTTTTGCACAACCCGGAAATTTGGTATGGACGCAAAGTTTGGGCGGAAGCGCCGATGAGCCCGTAGGTTTAGGTGCGGGAACAGCGGGCGCCCCGGCGATTGCGGCTCAAAGCGACAGCGAAGGCAACCTCTATATTGCAACCTACACCGAATCAAACAATGGCGATGTTCAGAGCAATGCCGGCAGTGAAGATATTTGGGTGCTTAAACTGAGTGCGGCGGGCGATACCTTGTGGACACGCACTTTTGGGGGTGAGAGCTTTGAACGCTGCTATTCGATCAGTCTTTTAAGCGATGGAAATCTTTTGATCGCCGGCAAAACAGCCTCGAATGGCGGTAATCTCGGAACGGCCTTAGGTGGCGAAGATGCTTTTTTGCTCAAAATAAATGCTGAAGGTGACCTGCTGTGGTCGCGCCGATATGGCGGAAGTCTTGTGGAGACCTTCTTTGGCGCAACTGAGATGCCCAATGGCGATTTGTTGGCTTGTGGCATCACCGGTTCGATCGATGGCGATATCCAGAACAGCACATGGGTAGGCTCCAACAAGGCCTGGGTGATGCGTTTGCAGCCGAATGGAACACCAATCTGGAGCCGAATAACCAACGGCCTCATCAACAATGAGGACTGGGAGGAAAGCTTCTGGTATGTTCAATACCGCACGGAAGACCAGCGAATTTACTGCCTTGGTGCAAGCTACAACTTCAACGATGTGAATTCGGACGACCTGTTTTTGTGCGTGCTGAATGAAAGTGGCGTGGTGCAAAACCGCTACACCTACGGCAGCACCGGCGGCGACTCTCCGGCTGGCCTTGAGGTGTTATCAGATGGCTCGATGTTTCTGCTCGGCACCATCCGCGGAGGCGGCCAAAATGTGAGCAATTTTATGGGCGGGAATGCCGATACCTGGCTGCTGAAGGTGAGCAATACCGGGGCTGTTGTATGGGAGAAGACATTGGGCGGCAGCGGACTCGACTATGCCTTTGGATTATCGACCGACCCATCGGGTAATACGGTTTTAATTGGCTCAACGCGCAGTAACGACAATACCGCAGGCAGCGGAGCTCAGGGACTTTTTGATGGCTGGCTGGCCGCTGTAAACAGCAATGGCGACACGCTCTATGTACGACGCTACGGCAGCAGCCAAAACGACCATCTGCATGCCTTGGTTACGGCACCAACGGGCGACTTTTTCCTGGTTGGTCGCTCGCAGGGCTCCGGTGGCGATGTTTCGTCGAATGCCGGCGAAACCGACCTTTGGATTATGCGTCGCGAGGGCGATGATGTTACCTCGCTCCCAAACACAGCATTTGTGTGGTCGCTCGCTCCTAATCCGGTACAAGCTGGGCAAACACTGCGCTGGTCGCGGATGGCAGAACGTGTAGAACTGGTTGATCTGAGTGGAAGGGTTTGTGCTGCTGCATTCCATGTAAACGAATTGCAGGTTCCTGGCTACTTGACGGCGGGCATTTACCTGCTGCGCAGTGAATGGGGTTCGACAAAGGTGATGGTGGAGTGACCTCTCTCGGCTCTCTCTCCGCGGGAGAAAGACGCTACTGAATTGGTCAAACGGAATTTATGGGTTAAATGGCGGAAATATAATTTCCGCCAAAAAAGGCACAAATTCTACCGCACGAAGCAAACGGTAAGTAGAATCGCTCTCAAACCACACCCGGAATTGTTAAAACCGCAGTTGAAGGCCTATTCCTTGGGCTGAAAGTCCCCAATTGAGCTGCATGTTTCTTTGGCTTGTTCTACGAAGGGAGGCATTGTAAATGCCTACAGCCCTATTCATTTTCCGTTTAACCACAAATTCGAGTGGGAAAGAAGCGACCAGAAGGCTGAGTCCGACCGAAAGGGCTACCACCGGAACTTCGTCGGTCGATAAGTATTGCGCTGTCGCATAGCCCAAGAAAGAGCCCGCAGAAAGGCTTACTCCGGTGCTAAGTAAGGATAACCAATCGGCCTGATCATAAAGCCGCCTGCTTTCTTCACTGCTATTCAGAAAGGCCACAAATTCTTCCTCGCTGATCTGTTTATTTCCCTGATAAAAGGAATTGGTCCAAAATCCGCTTTCGACACGAAGGGTGTCCTGCTCGCTTTGCGCAACAGACTGCGAAGTTGTAAATAGTACAAGAACGAAAGAAACCAGTTGAAAAAGTCTTGTCATCACCCTAAAAAATTATAAGAAAAAAAGTATATACAGTAGGGCTCCAAGAACGCTTAATCCACCCATGATTAATCCGGCAATAGCCCAGCCTCTGCCTTTGTATTTATCGGGTTCTCGCTTGATTTTATCCAAGGACACGCCGCTGAATATAATTGCTAAAAGTCCCAATGGAATTCCGGCAACAAAAAGCCCCAAAGTACCCAATAAAGTACCTATCACGCCCCAAGGATACGTTCTTGGAGCTCTGGATTCTGATGGGCTTGAAGTTTGGGGGCTCAGGATTTCATTCTCTCCGTTGGGAGACTGAACCAAAAAGATGAGCGACTTTGGCAATACGTAATAAGGTCCACCTTGATTTTCACAACGTTTATACCGCACGTCTGTAGGCCCAATTTCAATCATGACCGCCGATATCTCATTACCGTTGTTCAACACCAATTTCGAACACGGTTGTAATGAGTCGCTCTGTGGAGGGCTCGGAATGAAAACAGTAGAAATTTCGGAGTTTTCAATGCACGTTGTTTGCTTTAGCTCAAGTTCAATGGCCGTATGAGCATCATTGCTGAGCATGGCCAACTCTTCAGTCGCGAGGTGTTCAACGCCAGCCAGACTTGGTTCTTGATGCTGAACCACTCGGGACTTATGAACAGCGCTTGACCCAGGTCGTTGAATGTAAAAACCCGAATCATAGCGCCTTTTCTCGACTGAACAAGAAGAGAGAAAGAAACCTAAGACCAACAAGAATGAAACAATCGAATAAATAACTCGCATCAATACAAGGGTAAATTCATTGGAATAAAACGCAGCAAAACTACCATTTGTTTAACACCAACCTATCCAATGGTATAATACTGATGCCTTTATGGATATTTTCCCGAATCTTAAATAGGCCGATCAATCATTAACCCAAAGGCGATAGAAATAAATTCTAATTTTGATAGTCATAGAAAAACCATCAAACCCAATGCACAATTCAAAAAGCAAGCTTGCTCGATGGCTTTCCTCATTAGCAATGTTTTTCGGAATTTTGAATGGCAGCGCGCAGGGATTAAGCCCGATACATTTCTATGTAAATTTAAAGGGTGAGGTAATTCTTGATGTACTTCCATTAGAGCCCTTGACTGTGGCTAAGCGACAAACGCAAAAAGCAGATTCCACCATCATTGTGGAATGGAAGGAACTGAAGGCCAACGAAGGCCATGAGCATCATCAAGGCCACTCTGCTGAATTTCAATATTCCAATTACCCGTTATACTCTGCGATCTTATTCACTCATTACAACGCTAATTCACCGGTACACTTTCCCCGATTAATCAACCGCAGCAACTTGAGTGTTCAGGGTAGAAAAACAGTGATCAAAACACATCACTGGACCGGTACTTATGGACATGAAAAAGCGAAACCACATAATTTAGAATTATCTTATGATTCGAAAGGAAAATTAAGGAGCATCCGGGAAACGTTTGAGCATGAGAACAACGAGGTTATGGAATTTCACTGGAAATATCGTTACCGAAAAGGAATTCTCAGACAGGTTAAAGTGGGAGAATATCGAACTGAATACCAATATAATCAAGAAGGGAAAATTCAAAATGTGATCCATTATAAAGGCAAATTACCTGAATATTCTCCCTATTGTAATACCGATAGTTTAGCATTACTTTATGAGAAAAAAGTCTCGACGTTTGGAATTAGAAAAAAGATTAACACCAATACTTACGAAGCCCTGCAATGGGTTTTATATTCATACAAGGCATCAAAGTTGAATTGTATCTGGAGCTATGATCACCAGTCGGGAATTAAGCAAACCCTGATTGAATATGATTCAAAAATGCGCATTCAATCAATCCAGGAAAACAGTCACTTGGGTGGATTCATCATTCAGTTTGAATACGATGAACAAAATTCACGATTAGCGCTCAGAAAAGAGCGTTCGTTAAGCGACTGTTATGATAGAGGCTGCAGCGAAACAGAACATATTGAAACCTACGATTACAACAATTTCGGATTTATTCAGAAAATCGATGCCCAATTTACCGAATACACCAAAGAGGGCGGCGCTAAAGCACGACCCGGAGATCAACGAATAAAATTATTCGAATACCGTGTCGAAAAACGGTAAGTTAACATGTGGGCAAATTGCTCCTATTTTGTTTTATAAGGTTAAAAAAGCGGGATTCGAGTATTAAAAAACCGCATCCAATCGATAAATCAATCATTAAATTAACTTAAATACTATCCCTGAAACTCTATCTATACATACTTTCTTCCTACATTGCCCTGAAAACCAAATCGAGGGCTTAGCATGATTGAGCACTGCGACTTGGGTTTTCTCAACTGACCCGGAAATGTATCCATTTAGCTACTTCAAAGAGCCCGACAGGCAGCGAATCCTCGACTTTATGGAAGCCTACCCTTTCGTGCTGCTGAGTGCGTGCAACCGACAAGGCGTGCCCGTAGCCACTCACATTCCGGTAATGGTTGAGGAGCACGGTCAAGAACTTTGGGTTTACGGACACATCATGCGTAACACCGATCATCACAAAGCGCTCCTTGAAAATCCGAATGCTTTGATCGTTTTTCAGGGACCGCATTGTTACGTTAGTGCCACATGGTATAGCCAAAAACACATGGCTTCTACCTGGAATTATATGACGGTACACGTACACGGAAAAATCGAATTTTTGTCGGATGAAGAGCTGCAAACACTGATGCAAAAACTAAGCTTGCGCTTCGAAGACCAAAACC
Organism: Bacteroidota bacterium; assembly: GCA_947459155.1. Taxonomy (GTDB): domain Bacteria; phylum Bacteroidota; class Bacteroidia; order M30B66; family M30B66; genus CAMCXT01. The sequence goes on from CANHCM010000067.1 coordinate 9,496, forward strand.
TTGAATCGGCCGTGATTTACGACAATTTGCCAGAAGCCCTTCTTCAAAAAATGATGCCGGCCATTACTGGATTTGTAATAAAAGCGGAAAGTGTAGATAACGTATTTAAATTGAGCCAAAATCGAGATCTACAGAGTTACGAAAACATCATTCGTGAGCTCAATGAAAGAGACGAAAACAGCAAACACATTGCCGCAGAAATGGAACTGCGAAAATCCGAATTGTTTCCTCCCGGAAAGCCTTGGAATCCCCATCGATTTGACTCTTAACCCTCAAAATTATGTTTGTAAAACAATTAAATGCAGACGATTTAACCTCATTTCAACAATTACTCGCCATTTTCAGAGAAGTATTCGAGATAGAAAAACCTGAACCTGATCAAGCGCATTTAAGGCAACTGTTAGCAAGGCCCGAATTTATGGTTTACGTCGTTGGTGAAGATAATCGTATTTATGGAGGATTAACCTGTTATATTTTACAAGGGTATTACGACAGTCGACCACAAGCCTATATTTACGATGTGGGCATTACTCCGGAGCAGCAAGGCAAAGGATTGGGGAAATATTTAATCGATAACTTTCTTCATGATTGTGAGCGTAACAACCTGAATGCCGCTTACGTGGAAGCTGAAAAAGATGACGAAGCGGCGGTTTCATTTTACCGGGCTAATCGCTTCGACGAAGAAATGGCGGCGCTGCATTTTACGCGGTATTTTTAAAGATAAAGCCCTTGAAAAATCTATTTGGATAAAAAATAAAACTGACCATTAACAAATAAATATTCCAGCTCAAACAGATTTAACTCAATGGCTTTTATCCCTAATTTCTTGATTTAATTGGATTTTCAGGAATGACTTTAATTTCCCAAACCCACACATTACTTACCCAATGATCCTCTACTACTGCGCCAGTTACACGTGCAAACCCAATTAGCTGAGCGCCCAATGTCACCCGTAAATAGAAACAAAACAGAACTAGTAAGGACTTACGACCGTGTAAGGGTTACATAATCGAGCAGCACAGTGCGTAGAAAGGTTTGCGCATCGCCGTCGAAGCGCTCCTGCCCCATGCGATTGGCCACTTTACGCGCAACATGTTTAAGGAGCTGACGATGAGCCTCATTGCCTACTTTGTGAAAACGATCAAGGCACTGCTTCACCAGAAGCATTTCCTCTTCCTTGAAAATGGCCGCATTCGGGTAGCTCAACGAGTGGTTCTCGCTGCTTCGTATGCTTAGTAAATCTTTGAGCGATACACTGTAATCGGCATTCTGCCTGATGACTGTAGTGTTGGCCAATACATCGCCGGTGCGCTGACCACGAACCGAAGAACTGACTTGCAAGGCCGCCACTGCCCCCAGCGAAAGCCAAATGTCGAGCCAGCGAAAAAGCCAGCGCAGCAGATAATCGTTAAACTGCAAATCTTCGCCACTGAGCTTGATAACCCTCAGTTTAAGCAATATTTTTCCCGGACTTCTCCCATTCAGCAAGAGCTCAAAAAAGAGGGAATAAAAAGTGTAAAATGGAAAAATGACCAAAAAGAAGACGGTGAGCCGCCAACTTTCGTCGTCTAACGAACTGTTTAGCCATAAATACAAAAAGAGCGCTGTGAAGAACTGAATTAAAAAGTCGAACACGAATGCTAAACCACGGTCGCGCGCGTTTGCGAGCTGATACTGCAGCGGAACATTTTGCGGGGTGTTAATTTCAACTTTTCTCAAGGCCGAGGTGTTGTTTTTTCTCCTACTTTTCGAAACGCTCAAAAATACGAATCTGTATGAAAGAGACCCGGTTCATCGGGCAGAATAAAGAGAAATGGAACGAACTGGAACAAATGCTCCGGTCGAACGAACGCAATCCTGATGCGCTCAGCGACCTCTTTGTTCAGGTAACCGACGACCTTTCGTATGCGCGAAGTCACTACCCGAACCGCGTTGTTCGTATCTACCTCAACCAACTCAGTCAACAGGTTTTTGGGCGACTCCAGCAAAACACCAATAGCCAGCTACGCCTCTTCCTGCGGTTTTGGAAAACCGAACTGCCCATAGCCCTCTTCCAATCGCGAAAAGCCCTGCTGTGGTCCTTCATCTTGTTCTCCGTATCATTCATCGTTGGCATTTTTTCGTCGGCATATGAGCCCGATTTTGCACAAAGCATCTTGGGCAGCAACTACATCGAAATGACCAACGAGAACATCGAAGCCGGCAATCCAACCGCAGTTTACCAGGAATCGTCGGCCCTGGAGATGTTCTTTTACATTGCCCGGAATAACATCAGCATCGCGCTTCGAACCTTTCTTTTCGGACTGCTTTTCGCCATCGGCACCATGGGCGTAATGCTCTACAATGGCGTCATGGTGGGCACATTTCAATATTTATTCGTGGGCAAAGGCGTCCTGCTCCAATCCATTTTAGCAATTTGGATGCATGGCACCTTCGAAATCTCGGCCATCATACTCTCCGGTGGCGCAGGCTTCGTGCTCGGCAGCGGCCTTGTTTTTCCAGGCACCTACACGCGCATGCAAGCCCTCCGTCGCTCGGCACGCAATGGTATCCGAATCCTCATTCTGGCCGTGGTGATGCTATTAGTTGCCGCCATCATCGAAAGCTGGGTTACACGGCTCGTAAGCATGCCCGATTGGCTGCGCATGGC
>CANHCM010000068.1 GCA_947459155.1 Bacteroidota bacterium
ACGCGATAATCGAGCCCGCCATGAATTACCAACATCGGCGTGTCCCAGTTTGCCACTTTATCAATCGGGTTAAAATCCTGATAACTCTTCATCGCCGCTCCATTCTCCTTCTCCCAATAAGGACCACCAATATCGAAGTTGGTGAAGAAGATTTCTTCCGTGGTACCGTACATCGACTTCAAATCGAATACTCCTGCATGGGCAATGAACGATTTGAAACGCTTCTCATGAATGCCGGCAAGGTAAAACACCGAATACCCGCCATAGCTGGCACCAATGCAACCTAAGCGCTCCTTGTCAACATAAGCCTCCTTCGATACATCATCGATGGCGCTGAGGTAATCCTGCATAACCTGCCCGCCCCAGTCCTTACTAATCTGCTCATTCCAGGCTACACCATGCCCGGGCATTCCACGGCGGTTCGGAGCTACTACAATGTAACCATTGGCCGCCATGAGCTGAAAATTCCATCGCAAGGAATAAGTTTGCGTCAATGCCGACTGTGGTCCGCCCTGACAGTAAAGCAAGGTTGGATACTTCTTCGTTGGGTCAAAATCGGGCGGATACACCACCCAAACCAACATCTTCTTCCCATCGGTTGTGGTTACATACCGCTTCTCAGTCTTGCTTTTCGAAACTCCGGCATAAAACTCATCATTCACCTTGGTTAGCTGCTTTAATTCGTTGGTTTTCAAGTTAAAGGTGTAAAACTCAACAGCCCGGTTCATGTCGTTCCGGCTTAAAACGAGCAGGTCGCCCGATTGACCAACAATCTCGTTGATGTCGAACATTCCACTGCACAGAGGCTTTACCACTGGCTGCTTCTTCGACAGGCCCGGGTAATCAACAGTCATCAATTGCTTGGTACCATCTACCGGAGCTATGAAGAACAACTGCTTACCATCGGCTGCCCAGCGGTACGACAATACCGTTCCATCCCACGAAGCGGTAAGATTCTGAACCACACCGGCTTTACCCAATACCAAAATGTCGTTTTTATCGGCCTCAAATCCATCGCGCGCCATACTCAGCCAGGCCAAATCGTTATTCTTCGAAAACGCCGGCTCTGTGTCATAGCCCATTTTGCCTTCGGTTAAATTCCGGGTAAGTCCGGTGGCTACATCATAACTGTACAAATCAGTATTTGTGCTCAACACGTAGTCGGTTCCGTACTTCTTTTTACATACATAAACCACCGATTTGCCATCTGCACTCCAGGTAAAATCCGACTCATCGCCGAAGGGCAAAGTCGGAGTGTCGAATTTCTCATTGGGCATCAGATCGAGGCCATCGCCCGGTTTTCCGTTGTTCAGCTTATGCAGGAAAAGGTGGTTGTACTCTCCGTCTTCCCAGCTGTCCCAATGCCTGTGGTGCAAGGCATCGTAAATTTTAGCAGAGGTCTTGGCCGCATCAGGATAGTACTCTGTACCGAGCACCTTCTCGAGCTTCACCGCCTTATAGCTCAGCGAGTGCATTCCATCAGGCGAAATCGACTTGTTACTCACCAAATCGCCCACAGAATCGAGCTTTACAGGCTCACCACCAGCTATCGGAATACGAAACAGTGTGGAGCTGTTTTTGGCCGTGCCGAGGTCGGTTCGCGTTACTTTGTAAATGAACGAACTGCCATCACGACTAATACCTACGGCACTTACCCGGCCCAACTGCCAGAGTTTTTCGGGTGTAATGGGCGATTGTGCCTGCAACAAGAGGCTGCTGAGGAAAAAGAAAAGAAAACCTGTTCTCATGAAGGTGTGTTTGAAGAGGCGGCAAGATACAGAGTTCAACCTTTACGCCGGTAGCTGGTAAGGTAAACACCCGTAAAAACGAGTAAAGCCGATATCAACATGCGCACATTGAGGCTGTCTTTTCCCAGCATCAAGGCGAACAGCGAGGCGAGAAATGGTTGCAAATACACGTAAACACTCACCACCGAAGCACTCACCGTCGACAGCGCATAGGCATTCAGCAAATAAGCCAAAAACGTGGTTCCCAGCACAATAAACACAAGAATACCCATAATGCCCGGCGGCAGATCAAGCCAGGGCGTTTCTAAAAAAGAACGGGCTCCAAAAGGCAGCACCATCAATAATCCCGGCAAAAAAACCCAAGTCATTACCGTCATCAGCTGATACTCCCGCATAAGCCGCTTCACCAGCACCAAATACAACGCATACGAAGCCGCATTCAAGAAAATCAGAACGTTGCCCAGCAGTTCATCGCTGCCTTCGGGCTGACTGGGCCGTTGAAGAATCAGCAACAAAGCACCGGCAATTCCGAGCGCAATTCCGGCAATTCTCAGACTTGTGATGCGCTCTCCGGCCAGAAAAGCCGCGGCAACCATCACCAAAATAGGATTGGCCGTAAGAATAATGGCCGCCTGAATCGGAGTGGTCAGGTTCAAGCCCTCAAAAAACATGAGCTGGTTGGCCATCACGCCCGTAAGCGCGCAAAGTAAAAATCGACCCCAATCTTTCCTTTTCGGCAACTCAGGCCGCAAAGCCCAAAAAGCGCCAAACAGCAGTACCGAGCCTGCCACGCGCAAAATGATAATACCGCTGGGAGCCGCATAAACAGGCATAACCTCCTTGGCCAGCGAGTAATTTGCCCCATAAATGAGGTTTGCCCCCATCAAAGCCATGTGCGCCTTCCATGCCGATTTCATGCGCAGCGAAGGTACACGAAGGAGCGGCATTCCCGAAAAAGCCGGTCATTAACCGCTCATCAATACCTGTTTCAATGGCTGTCTTTTGGGCGCCTGCCTCGCTAAACTCTACGTTAAGCTGTTGCTGCATCGCCGGGCACCGCGTGTTACGCTACTACTCCTCGTAGGGCGGCAATGAGCCGCCCCTACAAGGGGTAATCGCTACACCCGCTGGCGCTTTACCAACCGGGAAAACGCCCTTACTTCACGTTCACACTCAAGCTGTTTAAACGGTCTGCCCTTACCAAATAAATCCAAAACTTAGCTGTAACCCGGGCCCCGGCTGTGGCATCACCTCCGCCTGATTCCTGGGTAAAAAATACAGCACCTGGCAGCCTGCCATCCAACCCTTGCCAAAACAATCAAGGCCGGCACTCGCCTGAGCGCCCGAACTTCCCGAATCGGGCCGCTCCACATCAAACTGCCGGTCGGCCCCCGAAGCATCGTACCGCATTCCAACATGGGGCAAGGCCAGCACATTCCTGAACCAATGACGCCTCAAGAAAAACTGCGCACCAATGCCGGCAGTTTGCCCGCGTTGAAAAAGATCCTCGTTGGTGCTAAACATTCGAACATCGGCCTGCACAGCCAAACCAGCCTTCCGACTTTGCACCAAATAAACGGCATTGAACAATCCCGACCAGGCACCTGTACCCGCTTGAATTCCAATTGGCAACAAAGTGAGCTGCTCGTCGCGCTGCCGATACTTCCCGGTAGGCAAACTCAATCCGCCACCAACCTGTAACACCTGCTTAAACCGCTTCGCGCTTGTGTCGGGTTTTATAAGCGTATACAAAGCCCTCACCTGAAGATCGCCAAGTCCCCGAACGGTATTAATCCTCTCCGACTCCACCCGATTCACAACCCGGTAAGGCACATGCAACCAAAGTTGAAGGCGCGACTGAGGAAACCACCGAAAAAAAGCCTCGCTTTCATAATAGTCATCGCGGTAAACTTCACTCAAACCGTTAAAGTTCCCTTTAGGATGCGAAAACCGCTGCGCTGTGGAACGAACACCCAACATATTGGTCTGCACCTGCGGAAACAAGCCTCCCGCCGAAAGCGCAGCCCCACATCCACAAATATCACAGGCTTTTGCCCGAACACCGGCCAGCAACAAGGCCAGCAACACCACCTTGAAACAAATAGTTTTCATCAGTAAAAACACCGTTGTCCTGCCCGAAAAAAGTAGGCAGGACAACGGATTTCAGTGTAATTACCCTAGTTGTGCAAATGCTCGTATTCAACACCCGATGCAAAATTCTGCATCATGCTTACCGCCGTAGCACCCGGCATGTGCGTCATGGGATTTGAAGCTACCGAAACACCATTAAACAAAGCCCTTAAGTCTACCTTCATGTGTATTTGCGGTATCGCATTGGGCTTGATGCTCATGACCTCACCGCTAAACGTGTGACTGAAAGTCTGGTATGCACGGGTGTTGTTGGAGGTACGAAAGCCGCCAAGGTGATAGGTAAAGGCACCACCCATGTCGGTAATCTGTGGCGAAGTTCCTTCGGCCTTCAGGAAGATATACCCTGTATTCCAACTCCAAAACATGTTATTGGCGGGGTCCAAGGCACCTGTTTGAACTCCAGAAACATTGCGTGTTGAATCGACACCCAACATAAATCGAAAGCCTTTGTAGTCGGCTACAGGAATGTCGCTAATGGTAATCAACCGACTCATTGGTACACTCTGATCTACAAGATAGTAGCTTTCGGGAACCTTATATTCCGAGCCATCGGTCTTCACCAACACCAAATTGCTGATGTAATACCGAAACAAGTTGAATCTGAGGGTATCGCCGCCGGCAGTAACAAAAGGCGTGTTTAAGGTAAAATTGGCCCCACCGAAAACATGTTCCATTTCCAAGCGCATGCTCGAAACAGTGGGCGTTGGATCGGGTTGAGGCGTTTCGTCTTCCTCATCTTTTTTACAAGCACTGAAAGTAACGCTGCCCAAGGCAAACAAAAGAAGAAAGTATTTTGAAAGTGATTTCATGGTTGAATAAAATAAGGGTTTGTCCCGCAAAACGCGGGATGAAAAAATCGGAAAACCTCAAGCTTGAGGCCTCCAAAAACACAATGAAATCAGGCTTTAGCGGGCGGTTCTTCTTCTGTTGGAAGATAGGGTTCAGTAAAATTCGGACGGTCATCACCCTTAAAATGACAACCGGAAACAATCGTCCAAACCGGGGTGTAATTGTCAAACAGCTCGGCCGGACTCTCCTTGAGCTTAAATTCAGGGAACGAAGGCGTCGACTGATCGTCGGGAGATTCGAGCTGATTGAGTTCTGTCATCAGCGCACAGCGCCCGTTACATTCTAATTCCGGCTTATCGCGATTCTCGCAGAGCACCTCAACATAGTATTGGTACTGTAGGAGGTAATTCAGCATAATGCCGCACCGGAGAAACAACGGTGTGAGCAGCAAACCAACCAGTACAATTGCTAAAGTGCGCATGGCGGGGCAAAGGTAAACCAATCGACATAAAAAAGGCGGATGCCTCGAAAGGAATCCGCCTCATTTTTTCAAAAGGGGAAGAATTATCCGCCAAATCCGACTACCCGAACGCCCACCGAAAAGGGAATCAGGTTGGGGCCTTCGTTCTTCATGAACAAGTCGGTTAAGGAATAATTGGCGAACAGAACAAAGCTTCCATAACCCAAACGAACCGAAGCGTTTACACGGAAAGGATTGATGTTAAAGTCGTTGCGTGTGCGGCTCTTTGATTCATCACCGTCTACCTCAACTTTACGTTTGTTGTAAGAAGTGAATTTCCAGCCTCCGGTAACACCGGGCGAAATAAACAGCCGCTTGCCTTTACGAATGGGGTTTGTAGCAAAGGTGATATACAAAGGTGCATTCAGGTAACCGGTGGTAAGCTTCGATTTTTGATAGTTAATGGTGTCTTCAACCGCCAGTTGCAAAGGCTCCGAATTGGCGAGCATTCTCACATTGCGCTCAAAACGATAATTGTTGATTTCGGCACCCAGACCGGTGGTCAGAAATACGTTGTTTCCGATAATGCGTGCGTTTTTCTCCCATAAGTTGAAGTTCACCACAATCGACTTCCCATAGTTCAGCTCATAATTGGAATTCACACTATCCATATTGAAGCCGTTACTTCCATTTAACCAACCATTGATTCCTAACTCAAACCCCGACCAAATGCTGTTTGGGCGTTTCTTTTTCTTCTTGGCAGTACCGTTCCAGCCATCCTCAAAACCACGCATAAACTCATCGCCAATTTCTTTGCTCGAATCGCGGCCTGCACGATCCATGATCACAATTTCACGATCACCTAAATATATTCTCGAGGCTTGCTGGTCGATGTCGTTTGACCGCTTAATCTCACCAGCTCCACTCACATTAACATCAATAAGGGTAGGCGTTCCAATATGATAAAGAGTTCCGGCCCCGCTTACACTTCCGGTAATTTTTGAAGTGGCATTCACCTTAGCGTCGCCGGCTCCACTAATGGCAATATTAGCCTCATCCACAAAAAACCGGCTGGCCTTGATATCGCCCGCGCCCGAAATTTTACCTTTTAGAAATTTACCCCGACCAACCAAACGCACATCGGAGGCGCCGCTGGTGCTTACGTCTACCGAATCGCTCACCAACAGAAGCGAAGCATTTGAATTGCCGTTGGATTTAATCTCGAAACTACCGGCTCTAAGCGTATCGCTTGAATAGGCGTCTGATGAACCGTTAATGATAAGGCTGCTAAAACCGGTCGTGTTCACGTAAAACGTTCCGTCGGTTCCATTGATTGTTAACTCAGAACCCAATTGAGTATAGTTGGCTTCTTGGAAAGCCTCGGCACTCGCACTGAGGGTATTCTCTGTATTTTGTTTGATAAACACCTTCACGTCTCCATTCACAATCAGAGTATTGAAGGGCTGAATCACTTTTCGAATGAGTCCGTCCTGCGCAAAAGCGCTGCAAGCAAACAAGAGGGCGGAAGAAAGAAGGGCCGTTTTCATGATTTAATTTTTTTGGGGGATTCGGCAGGTAAAAGCAAGCAGCTTTTAAATTGTTACAAAAGTTTGATTTTTATCTGGAAGGCCTTGTGTAGCTAAGGCTTCCGATCGAAAACCCGGTTACCCGACGACTCCCGTTTTCGTTTTCACGGTTTACTTTGATAAAGCCACGAGAAACTTTTTCAAGACCTTGATAAGAAAGTTCATCGATTCCTTGCTCACCAATTCGCTCAATCGGCTCTTCAATATCGATGTTGTTGCGCTTGAGGAGCTTGCGTAAGGTTTTGAGGTTGCGCTGTGTAGGACTCAAATCGCTGGCAGCCGTGGCTGTGGCATCTATAAGGTCTTGCTCGAAACGAAGGCGTTCGATCGGACTGATCGTCATGTACTCGGTATTCAATGCGAAGGGCTCGCTAACCTCAACCTGCAACTTAGGCAGCGACTCCAGTTGGGCTACCAATCGTTCTGGGGGAGCGGGTTGCAGCGGCTGCCAAACCGGAACCTCGTTCTGGGGTTCCGACTGCTCCGATTGTTTGGGTGCTTCTTGTTCTTTCAAATCTGTCGATCCTGTGTTGGCCTTTCGAATGGGCTCTCGTTCGGTAGTCGACTTTTTCACCGACAATGCCACCTGGCTTTCGTTGCTGCCTTGGTTGAGGGCAAAAAATCCGATGGAAAGAATGAGCACCGCAGCCGCGGCATAGCGCGCAAATAATGGAATGATGCTTCCACCGGCCGCTGCGGCTTTGTGCAAACTCGATTTGTTGGAAAACTCAATCGCTTCCGGGGAGAGTCTCGACTGAAGCATCAAAGCACGCTCTCTTTGCAACTCTGGCCATACCGCGGTAAGCGCATCCATACGCGAACGCTCTTCAGCCCTTAGCGTGCCCTCAACTTCGGCCACCAAAACTGTATTCCACCAGTGTTGGAACTCCTCAGTCTTCTGTAAACTCGGCTTGTTGGGCAATATTTGGTCGACATCTACAGAAAGTTTCGTTTTCAGAAATGCCGCTTTGTGTTTGGCCAAACTGGGTTCTAAGGCAATAATGCGTTCCATTTCAGCCTCAGTATGGGCATTCGACTTGCCTTCAATCAACGCAAAGAGATGTTCATCGAGTTCTGCACTCAGTGTTTCGACCGACTTGCTCAGGTGTGAAAATGGAATCGGATTGATGGATTCATCGGGAGGCAATTGTACCTCAATGATGCCATCCAAATCAACAGCAAGTTCGGGGTGTTGAGCCAGAAACAACATCAACTCTGCGCTCAGCTCAGCACTCAGCTGACCTTCGGCATAGTCGAGGAGATACGCCTCGTAGTTTTCTCTTGTAATCTGACTCATACAACCAAATCGGTAGATACCAGGTAATTTTTCAGTGTAACGCGTGCGCGGAAGATGTACACCTTCACCTGACTTTCATTCAAGCCGGTAATTTGTCCAATTTCTTCGTAGCTGTAGCCCTCATAGTCGCGAAGCATAATAACCGATCGTTGAATTTCCGGCAAGCGGGAAAGCGCCTCATTCAACACTTTTTTCAGGTCGAATTCAGGCTTCACTTCAGCACCACTCACCACGCGAAGGGTATTGTCGATGTCGGTATGGCGACTTTTCTTTCGAATGCGCTCTAACATAAGTCGGTACGCCGTTGTGAAGAGATAGGACTTCGCCTTTTCAAACTGAATTTCAGCGGCTTTCACCCAAACTTTCTCAAAGGCGTCCTGAACAACATCGCGGGCATCATCTTCATCGCGCATATTTTTCACGATGAAACGATACACATTGTCCGAATAACGGTCAACACACTGGTTATACTCTGCTAAGGTCACACGCAGGAGGTTTACGGGCCCTAAGAGCCCTTTGCAAAAACAAAGTTACAGCATGATTATCAAAATATTTCAACTCACACATAATGTGCGGTTTAAACTTAAATAAAATTCACTTTACTCCGACTTAATTGTATGAGCTTAGGCTCTGCATGAGCACCGGTAATGCAAAGTGGCTCAGCAATGTCGTTCCCAAAAGCCAACTGGAGTTTCTTCTTTATGCGCGATATCTTTTCACTGGCCGAATTGGAATAGGGGCTCACCAAATCACGAATCCGAACTCCAGCTGCATCTCTTCCGCCTGAAACGCTCATCGAAAGATAGCTTTCCAAAATCTCCTCAAAATAATCCTGCAGATAATTGAGCCTGACACCTTCTGGGTGGCGAAGAAAAAACTGATAAAGCGCAAATTCCAGCGGATTCAATATTACCGGAATGTGGCCAAGCTCCGGAATACTCAACATCCGCTTTGCGGCATTCACAAGAAGATGGGGCTCTGTTCGGGTAATGAAATACCGTTCCCTAAATAAGAGGTGACTCCGAAGGCTTTCCATGATTCTAAAAACCTGCAAACACAAGGCATGAGGAACTGCGGCTTTATAAATTGTCTGCTGGCAATCGGGGCAAACATCGGCGGTGCGCATTTTTATGGTGATGTCTTTCCGGCGAGAGCCAAAATCCATCATACACCCAATCGGTCGTATATGCCTCGCGGATAAGGCCGATGCATAATCGGCGAACATGTATTGCTTCAAAATGCTCGTTACCAATTGATAAACGATAGGATAAAGACTCTCCGAAAAGGAAATCGTTTGCCATTCACTGGTTGAAATGAAGTAGTTAAAACCGCTTTCAAGATCAATCGCAGTGTGGGCGTTATGGTCGTTGCGCTTACCACTGAGCAATACCACATGGTCGGCAGGCTCTAGTTTGTTCGAAGCTCGGCAATGCCTGCAAACCTCAAACAAATCATCATGATTTTGCTCTTTAGGATTTATGTTCCGCCAGTCTTCTTCTCCATAAGGCTGAAAAAACACCGACCGAACCACATGCTCTGCATCTTCAGAATGTTTAACCGGCATTTCGGATAATGGCGATTCCGAACCCTCTTCAAAAGGCTGAAATCGTCCCAGGCTATAAACCTGAGCGCATTGCTCAAATTGCAATAAGCCGGGAAACCGACTCAGGTAGTTTAAAACACCTTCAAGGGTTTCCTGACTTACATCTTCAGATCGAATAAGATAAACCTTAAGTGGTTTTTCGGGTAACATGTCGATTATTCAAAATCAAAGGTACTCAAGTCAGCGGTACCCGTTTTCGCCTGCTTGCTAAAGAAAAGCTTGTGCTTTGAACTCATTGCCTGAACTTCTTCATCAATCTTTGATTTTGAGAAGAACAAGGTGTTTTTCTTTTCCAGATTCAGCTCCTTACCAAGGTGTGTAAAAATGTCAAAATCGGCGCCCATGAAGCTAAACGACCATTTCCCGCCTGCCCTCAGTTCATCCATCAATGCCGATAAGCGCACAGCATCGAAATGTTGGGAGGCGTTTTCCATCCCATCAGTAATTATGGTAACCAGTGCAATGTCATCGGCCTTCATTGTTCCTCTAAGCTGCTGAAAGGAGAAGCCCATAGCATCAAAAAGCCCGGTGTTGCCTTCCGGAAAAAGATGATGCACCGGAAATCGCTTGCAATCTTCAGGCTTTGCCTGATAAACAAGTGTCTCAAAACGGTCGTTGAAAACCACCAGATTAATGGTAACGGACAACTGAGGCTGGTCGATGGTGGCGCTATAAATCACTTCCAGTTGTGCGTCCAGGGCATTCAATGTGGCGGTCCAGCATCGTTGCATACTGCCGCTTCGATCAAGCAGCAAAAGGTAATGAGTACTTGTTTTCATCTTTTACAGTTTTATTTCGGCAAACATCTGCCGACCGGAAAAAATCAACAAGCACTGCAAGCTTGCAAACAAAAAACGCAGCCCGAATCAGACTGCGTTGGAAAATTACACTGATTATGAATCAGTATTCGTCTTCGTTGAAGAAGAAATCGTCCTTGGTTGGGTAGTCAGGCCAAATTTCGTCGATGCTCTCATAGGTTTCCCCTTCATCTTCAATTTCCTGAAGATTTTCAATTACTTCCAATGGAGCTCCGGAGCGGATTGCAAAATCAATCAGCTCGTCCTTGGTGGCCGGCCAGGGCGCATCTTCAAGGTAGGATGCCAGTTCTAATGTCCAGTACATAGCCTTACTTTTTGAATTAACGTACTAAGTTGAATGGGGTTTTGAAGAACCACTCATTTTTCCGCAAAAATAGAAAAGCCCCGATAGGAATTACCGAGTTCACATTTTTTTAACCTCTTGGTTTCCAGGGTTTCTCATCTGCGCCCAAATCAAAACTCAACTTGCGCGATAAGACGAAGAGATAATCCGAAAGCCGATTGAGGTAAATCACAATCAAGGCATTCACTTCGCTCTCCTCGCTCAGATGCACGCAGAGCCTTTCAGCACGTCGACAAACACAACGGGCAATATGACAAACCGATACGGTTGGATGACCTCCCGGAAGCACGAAGTTTTTCATTTCAGGGAGCACTGCATTCATTTCATCCATGCGTCGCTCCAAAAAATCGACTTCGGCCGAATCCAGATCAGGAAGCCAAACATTGGGTTTGCCCGGTTCAGCCGCGAGATGCGAACCCAAGGTGAACAGTATTTCTTGGATGTGGGTTAACTCCTGCTGCAGCTCGGGAAATTGTCCAAGATGATCGCGCAGTAAACCCACATGGGAATTCAACTCATCAACGGTTCCGTAACTTTCAATGCGCAGGTGGTGCTTCGGCACGCGCGCACCTCCCAGCAAGGAGGTTTGTCCCGTATCGCCGGTTCGGGTGTAAATTTTCATGATTCAGAGGTAGCCTCAGTTTTACGGTAAACGCGAATGTTGCGATTCAGTTCATCCGACTCAATGATTCCGTCGCGCAAACGAATAATCCGGTGGGCGTGTTGAGCAATATCCTCTTCGTGGGTTACTATGATAATCGTATTGCCTTTGCTGTGAATGTCGTGCAGCAAACCCATAATTTCTATGGATGTCTTGGTATCGAGATTCCCGGTTGGCTCATCGGCAAGCAAAATAGAAGGGTTGTTCACCAGGGCCCTGGCAATGGCTACGCGCTGGCGCTGTCCACCAGAGAGCTCGTTGGGTTTGTGCATCATCCTGTCGGCCAAACCCACCTGATCCAAGGCCTTTCGGGCTGCCGAATCGCGATCGCTCCGATTTAAGCCGGCATAAATAAGGGGCAAAATCACATTGTCGAGCGCAGTAGACCTCGGCAAAAGGTTGAATGTCTGAAAGATAAACCCGATCTCCTTATTTCTGATATCGGCCAGCTC
>CANHCM010000069.1 GCA_947459155.1 Bacteroidota bacterium
GGCGTGAATAAACCGATTTTCTCGTGTCGCTTGAATAACCAGCGCGGCGTTGGTTTAAAATATAGCTGGCCCAATCTTTTTCTGAAATCCGCTCCGATTCAATGAGTGATTTTAAAGACGATTTGGAAGCCTCTATCAACCGCTCGGATTCTGGCATTTTTCTGAGCAAATTTTCCATGGCTACAACGGCAGAATCAAATTTATCGGCCTGTGTGCCTACGAATGCAGTTATAAATGAAGGTAAGCCTACTTGCTCGGCCTGATTATAACGGGCGTAGCAAGAATAAGCCAGGGCTTTGGATTCGCGGATATCCTGAAAAACGATGGCCGACATATTTCCATCAAAATACTCATTAAACAGGCGCATGGTGGCCATCGCTGTGGTGTCGGTGCGTTCAACGGGCTTAGTCCAATAAATATCCGATTGCACCATATTGAAATCCGTAAAAAACACCTTTTTCTCATTGTTCGCGAGCGGCGTAAAAATGCGATTCACTAAGCGTTCGGGGGTTTGAGTGCTTGCTTTATGGATATTGTTCAACTTTTTCTGTACTTCCTCAATTTCAAGGGTTCCATAGTAATTCACTACATGTGCTTGTGCAAAAAGTCCACGAATAAATGCAGCCAACTCTGAGGCTTTAATTCTTTTTAATTGCTTGTTGGTGAGCATGAAATTGGTTGGATTGTCTTCACCATAAAGTGCATAATTTCTCAATGCCCCGGCCACAATATTCTTGTTGGCTAAAGCATTTGCCCGGTCTTGTAAAAGATTCGAAACAAGCGATGCCAATACCGCTTTATTCTCCTGCACTTGTGTAACCCAATTTTCTAGAATTGTTAGTGCGGACTCGAAAGAAGCAGAAGGACCGCTAAGCTCAAATGTTGTAGTTCGAGAACCCACATACATGTTAATATCTGAGGCCAGCTTGTACAACTCGAGGCCATACTGATCTACGCTCATGGTTGGAGTTCCGGCCAATTTCAGGTATTCAATGGCCAACTCCAGGCGTTTATCGGCAAATCGACCAAACTCGAAGATATACTGAAGCTTAAATAGATTGTTCTGTGTGCTTTTTACATGATGAAGCTCAACCCCTTCACGCAAGGTTGTTTGCTTAACTTTTCCCTGAAAAGGGATAAACTCAGGCTGTAGGGCTTTGCTGTCGCTGTCGTAAACCCCTTTGGCAAATCGCGAGGCCGACTCTCTGTTCACCACAATAGGAGTTATCTTGGGCTTGTCAATTTTAGCCACATTCGGATCCTCACCCTGGTTCTTGAACACCACGACAAAATCTTTATTCAGGTATTTTCTGGCGAAAAGGATCATTTCCTCCTTGGTAATTTTTCTCAGTGCCAAACGATCGGCTGTAATATCAGCCCAGGAAATTCCTTTGGTAAAGGCCTCAGTAATTTCAAAGGCTCTGGAAGAATTTGACTCATAAGCACGCGCATTTCGGGTTTCAATATTCAGCGTTACAGCATTGAGCAATTTACTGCTGAATTTTCCTCTTCTGAGGGAATCAAATTGTGCCAATAGCAGCTTTTTCGCCTCTTCGAGCGATTGCTTTTCTCCGGGTTCTGCCGAAACATAAATCACCGAAGCATCATGAAGCGTATAAACAAATGCCGAGGCACTCAACAATTTTTGCTTAGCAACGAGATTTATATCAATCAATCCTGATTTTCCATTGTACAAAAGCTCTTGTAGAATAGTAAGCTTTAATCGGTCGGTTCCTTGAGGAGCTGGCAAACGAAATCCAACAGTAACATTTGGTGGTTCCGGACCAACAACCTCAAATAAGCTGGAAACGGTATCGCTGACTTCGGGTTTGAACGTGAGATCTACCACCGGTTTAGGCTCATACGCTTTAAAGGCTTTGTCTATTTTTTGGATGGCATCATCGGGATCAATATTTCCTGCCAGCACAATCGCCATATTGTTCGGAACATAGTATTTCTTGAAATAATTTCGGATGGCTTCCAGCGAAGGATTTTTTAAGTGTTCAATGGTGCCTATTGTGGTTTGTGTACCATAGGTGTGATTTTGGAAAAGTCCTCTGAACAAAGCCTCAAACACTTTGTCCTGATCGGAATCCAAAGAGATGTTTTTCTCTTCATACACGGCCTCTAGTTCAGTGTGGAAAAGTCTCAAAACCGGGTTTCTGAAACGCTCAGCTTCAAGTTGAATCCAGGTATCGAACTGGTTAGATGGTATATCGGTGATGTAAACCGTTTCATCAAACGAGGTGTATGCATTCGTGCCTTTAGCACCAAGGTGTTGCATCATTTTATCGAACTCGTTTGCAATGGCAAATTTTGAAGCCAACTGAGAAACAGAATCTATCATGCCATAGATTTTTGTCCGCTTCGCCTCATCTTTCGTGCGGTTGTATCTCTCGTAGAGCTCATTGATTTTATCTAAATACACCTTTTCTTTTTCGTAATCCCGGGTTCCATAACGATCGGTTCCTTTGAAGAGCATATGTTCTAAATAATGGGCCAAACCCGTGTTATTTTTAGGGTCGTGCTTACTACCAGCCTTTATGGCAATACAGCTGTAAATTCGGGGTGAATCTGAATTGGGCGAGATAAAAACGGTGAGCCCATTCTGCAGTACATATTTTCTGACTTTGAGTGGGTCGCTCATTGCGAATTCAAAAGGATAACCCCGAATGGTATCTCTCTGAAAACCCTGTGATAAAGCGGTTGTACAAAAAAGGAAAAGCAGTGAAAATTGGAAGATCAACTTCATAAACAAAACATTAAAGGCCCAATTGAGCAGAAATATCAAGCATGCGGCGGATGGAACGTTCGGCAGGTTTGCGGATGTCCTCATCAACGAGGATTTCGGGTAATTCATACTTCATACACCGGTAAACTTTCTCGAGTGTATTCAGTTTCATGTGCGGACAATCGTTGCAGGCGCAGGTGTTTTCCGGCGGTGCCGGGATGAAAGTTTTGTGCGGACTCGATTTCACCATCTGGTGGAGAATACCACTTTCGGTGGCTACTATGAAGGTGGCAGCATCGCTTTTCTCGGTGTATTTCAGCAGGGCCGTAGTAGAACCGATAAAATCGGCATGAGCGAGGAAGGCCTCTTCACATTCAGGGTGGGCAATCACCTTAGCTTCAGGATGCCTCTGTTTGAGGCGAACCAGTTTTTCCAACGAGAAAATTTCATGAACCATGCAGGCGCCATCCCACAACAACAATTCTCGGCCGGTTTGTTGCGCTACGTAACGTCCCAGATTCTTGTCGGGTGCAAAGATTATTTTCTGGTCGGCCGGGAGGCTGTTCACAATCTGAACCGCATTGGATGAAGTACACACAATGTCGGTTTGGGCTTTGATGGCAGCCGAACAATTGATGTAGGAGATCACCAGATGCTCCGGGTGCGCTTTTCGGAACTCAGCGAAGCGATCGGGTGGACAACTATCGGCGAGTGAACAGCCGGCCTTTAAATCGGGCAAAACCACTTTCTTATCCGGACAAAGTATTTTAGCGGTCTCGGCCATAAAATGCACTCCGGCAAACACGATCATGGAGGCATCTGTTTTCGCGGCCTGTTGAGAAAGTCCAAGACTATCGCCAATATAATCGGCAACATCCTGAATATCAGAATCTTGATAGTAATGGGCAAGAATGATGGCGTTTTTTTCTTTCTTCAGGCTTTGGATGGCTTCAAAAAGATCGATCTGCGCGTTTTCGCCCGGACTTGTCTTCAGCGGATAAAACATAACAATATGTTCTTTATTTTAAAAAAGGAAAGATGTACATGTTAGTAATGCTGTTAGCAATGTGAGAACTTATTTTCCGTATTCATTGCATGAAGCGTTATTCTCATTTTACGAACACAAAACTAACAGTTCAAAAAGGATTAAAGTCCTGTTTTTCATATTTGTCTGTTTTTATTCACAGAAAGCTGATATCTCTGTTCGTTTATTCTTTTCTGTTATTCACAGCGCCGGCTTTTGTTAAAACACTGTTATCAAATTGAGCGTTAGAAATCAGAAAAAAGCCTTGTTTGGTATTGCTTCCTGATTAAGGCATCAAATAAACACACAAGTCAAGCAAAGCTTTTCAGAAAATCTACCCGACTATTAACACTTCTTAACACGTTTTGTGTTGGCATCTTTTTTCTTTGTGGCTGATTTTCAGGAGTCGTTTTTCCTGACAAAATTTGCAGCGTTCATTTCTTTCTGATACACTCCACGCAGGAAACCAGCACCACCAACCATGAAACTTTCTATCGCAGCCGACCATGCCGGCTTTTCTTTGAAACAACAACTTATTGATTATCTGAGTCGAAGAGGCTATACATTAACCGATTTTGGAACCCACTCCGAAGAGAGCATGGATTATCCTGACGTTGCTCACCCTTTGGCAAGCAGTGTTGAAAACGGTGAAGCGGAGCTTGGAATTCTAATCTGCGGCTCGGCCAATGGAGTTGCCATGACAGCAAACAAGCATCAGGGAATTCGTGCGGCCATTTGTTGGCAGGTAAACATTGCAGCGCTTGCCCGACAGCATAACAACGCCAACGTTTTGTGTTTGCCAGCGCGATTCATCAGCACCGAAGAAGCCATTCAGATTACTGATACCTTCCTTAACACGGCATTCGAAGGAGGGCGTCATCAAAAAAGGGTTGAAAAGATGCACTGCTAAGCCCGAAACAGAGGTATTCGCAATTTTCCTTTAGGTCTTGTATCAAAAAGCCCGTATTTTCGTTGATTGTACTGATGCGTGATGTTATGAACAATGCTTCTTACAGTTTGTTGATTGACAAGCTGGATGCGTTTATTCGTAAGTACTACAAAAATCAGCTGATTCGCGGCGCCATCTATTCGCTGGGTGCCCTTACTGCTTTCTTTTTGTTGACTACGACCCTGGAGTATTTTGGTGAATTTGGCATCACCGGAAGGGCCATCCTCTTTTATTCCTACTTGGCACTGGCTGCGGCAATCATTGTTCGCTTCATTGTTATTCCCTTCCTCGGATTGCTCCGTTTAGGCAAGACTCTCAGCTACGAAGCCGCTGCAGAAATTGTAGGTCGTCATTTTGGCGACATTAAAGATAAGGTCATCAACACCCTTCAGCTACAACAACAACTCGAAAGTCATCAACCCTCCTCGGCCTTAATTGCTGCTAGCATTGACCAACGCATTCTTGAACTAAAACCGGTACCATTCACCGCTGCGGTGAATATTCGTGAAAACCTACGTCATTTGCGCTGGGCACTTATTCCGGCAGGAATAATTCTGGTGTTGATTCTGGCTGTTCCTTCTTTAATTACCGATAGCTCAAAGCGCATCATTGCCTACAACCAAACTTTTGAGCCTGTTGCCCCTTTTCAGTTTAACTTGGAGAATAATACCCTTCAAACGCCTGCACTTCAGGATTTTGAGCTGAAAGTAAAAACGAGTGGTGCTGAACTTCCCGATCAGGTGTTCATCGACATTGGAGGCAATAAGTTTAGGTTGAATAAGGAAGACAAACTCCATTTCAACTACACCTTCCGCAATGTACAACGCGACGTTTCTTTCCGCTTGTACGCGGATGGCTTTTACTCCAGAGAGTATCAGCTTAAGGCTTTGCCAAACCCGGTTTTGAACGGTTTTTCAGTAGATCTTGATTATCCGGCCTACACAGGACGTAAGGATGAAAGGATCAGCAATGCGGGAGATTTGACCATTCCTGCAGGTACGCGCATTCAATGGAACTTCAACACCACCACCACTGAACAGCTGCAACTGGTGTTTGGTGATTCTGTTCGGGATGCTGATCAGAAAGGACGCGGCAATTTTCAGTTTGCCTCTGCTTTCCGAAAAGATGCTCGGTATAGGGTTCGGACATCCAACAATTCCATTCGGAATAAAGACCAAGTTGAGTATGGAATCGTAGTTATACCTGATGAATACCCTTCGGTGGTTGTGGAAGAAAAGCAAGATTCGGGCTCCGTTTCCCAACTCTTTTTTAAAGGAGATATGGAGGATGACTATGGCTTTACCTCTTTACGTTTCGTTATGCAGCGTAAAAACGGCGATCAGGTTGTTTCTGCTCAGCAACAAGATGTTCCATTTAACCGCAGTTTTACCCGAAATGTGTTCTTCTGGTCGGCTAACTTCCAGCAGCTTCAGCTTTTGCCGGGCGAAGAGGTGGAATATTGGTTTGAAGTGAAGGACAACGATGGCGTGAATGGTCCAAAGATGGCCCGTTCGCAGAGAAGAACCTTCAAAGCGCCAACCCTCGATGAGTTGATGAAAATCAAAGAGGAGAAGAACAGCGGCTTAAAGTCGGATTTGAAAGAAACGTTGAAAGATGCCCGTCAGCTGCAAAAGGAGTTAGACGAGCTCAACAAGCGTTTGTTGGAGAAGAAGGAGCTCAATTGGCAAGACAAAAAGAAAGCACGCGAGCTGATTGATAAGCAGCAGCAGATTGAACAACAGATTGAGGAGATTAAGAAGGAGAATCAGCTGAATAATCAGCAGCAGGAAGAGTTCAAGAAGAGTTCTGAAGAAATGCTCGAAAAGCAGCAACAGCTGGAGAAGATGTTTGAGCAAATACTGAGTGAGGAGATGAAGGAGAAGCTCAAGGAGCTGGAGAAATTGCTTGAAAACCTTGACAAGGAAAAGATGCGCGATGCTGTTCAGAAAATGCAGCAAGACAATAAAGATGTTGAGAAAGAGCTCGACAGGGCTTTAGAGCTGTTTAAGCAACTCGAAGTCGAACAAAAGATGGAGGCAGCGATTGAAAAGCTTGATGAACTCCAGAAAAAGCAGGAAGAATTGGCCCAGAAAAGTGAGCAAAAGAATGCCGATGAGGAGCAATTGAAGAAGGAGCAAGACGCGCTGAATAAAGAGTTTGAGGAGTTCCGGAAGGAAATGGACGATCTCGAGAAGAAGAATCAGGCCTTGGAGGAGCCCATGCAAATGCCCGACATGAATGCTAAGGAGGAGGAAATTCAGCAGGAGATGCAGAATAGTTCTCAGCAGCTTCAGCAGAATAAAGCGGGAAAAGCCTCACAGAGTCAGAAGAAGGCAGGCCAGAAAATGCAGGAGATGAAAGAATCTATGCAGCAACAAATGCAGCAGGAAGCTTCCGAAAGCATGGAAGAAGACGTTGCCAAGTTGAGGGCTATTCTTGAAAATCTCCTTCAGTTATCGTTCGACCAGGAGAGGTTGATGAAGCAGCTTCAACGCACACCTCCTTCAAATCCGCTTTATGTGGGCATAACAGCCGAACAGAAGCGATTGACTGATGCGGCGAAGGCCATTGAAGATTCGCTTTTTGCCTTGAGTAAACGCGTGCCTCAAATAGAGTCGATCATTAATCGTGAGATAAGTAAAATCAACTATGAGTTGAGCAATACCGTAAAACATTTGGCCGAACGGCAGAGCGGTATGGCGGCCTCGCGCCAGCAGATGGCCATGACTTCCATTAACAACCTTGCTCTGATGCTTTCGGAGATTTCAGATCAGATGCAGCAACAATTAGCACAGCAGCAACAGCAACAAGGAAACGGAAGTTGCAAAAAGCCCGGGCAGAATAAAAAGCCTGGTCAAGGAAAGCCAAAGCCTTCGATGAGCACCATGCGCCAGCTTCAACAACAGATTAACGAGCAGATGCAGCAGATGAAAGAAGGCATGCAAAAGCCGGGCGGACAAAAAGGAAAACAGATGAGTGAGCAGCTGGCCCGAATGGCCGCTCAACAAGAAATGCTTCGCAACGAACTTCAGAAGATGATGAATCAGATGATGAAAGAAGGCGAAGGCGGCAACTCTGGAAATCTCCGAAACATTATTAACAAAATGGAGCAGACCGAAACCGACATAGTCAACAAAAACATTACATCTGAAACATTGCGTCGCCAACAGGAAATTATGACGCGCTTGCTGGAAGCTGAAAAGGCAGAGCGGGAGCGGGATCAGGACGATAAACGCGAAAGCAATGAAAATAAATTGGAGTATAAGCGAAACCTTTCTGAATGGAATCAGTACAACAAAATGATGAGTCAAGAAGCAGAAATGCTAAAAACCTTGCCTCCATCACTGAAACCTTTTTACAAGAACCGCGTAAAGTCGTACTTTAATTCCATCAACTAACACTCACGCACGAGCCCATGATGATCACCGATACCCGATCTGTAAGTTTTTCCTCTGTGAAAGAGAACATCACCCTGGTTGGCAAGTATGTCGACGAAATCTGTGAATTTTACAATATAGGCGACGAGAACTATGGAAACATTCTTGTTGCAGTTACCGAAGCGGTATCCAATGCCATATACCACGGCAATCGCCTGAACCCTGAGAAGGTTGTTCACTTTCGGTACGAATCTAAAGACAACAGTTTGTGCTTCGTTGTGGAAGATGAAGGCAAAGGCTACAATCCAGAAACGCTTCCTGATCCAACCGATCCGGAAAACCTTGAGACGCCCAATGGCCGTGGTGTGTTTTTGATGCGCAAGTTAAGTGATAACATCAAGTTCGAAAACAACGGAACCCGGGTAGAGTTGTATTTCCGAATTATCAATCAATAAAGTTCTGATTCAATTTTCGATAGAGACGGCGGGTTTTCGATTGAGAAATCGCCGTCAAATCAAAGAATGGCTTAAAAAGGTTGCTCAGATGCATAAATGCAGGCTGGGCAACCTTTCCTTCATTTTCGTCGACGATGAACAATTGCTGCTCATGAACAAGCAGTACCTGCAGCACGATTATTACACCGATATCATCACGTTCGACTACAGCGAACCGCCTCGTATTTCAGGCGATTTGTTCATCAGTGTTGATCGCGTTAAAGACAATGCGAAATCGTTTGGTGTTGGATTTAATACAGAGTTGCATCGTGTAATGGTGCATGGCGTTCTGCATTTAATAGGCTTTAGCGACAAAGGAAAGAAAGCCGAGCTGATGATGCGCAAGCAAGAAGAGGAAGCGCTTTTATTGAGAGAGGAAATCCTCAGTGCGGAATAGAAGCCATCCTAAATTATTGTATATTAATTAGTTGTATCCGAAAAACAGCGGGTGTTTCTCTCGATTTTTCCAGACAGAACCACGGCTTGTTTTGTGGAGTATCCGATTCACGACTGATTTCTGTTTTCACAATAACCTAAGTGTTCAATTATCAGATTGTTACTACCTTTGCAGCCCTGTTTTTGAATTGAATGTTTCACGTGGAACAAAGTGATGTTTACTGAATATGATGTTGTAGTAGTTGGTGCTGGACATGCAGGCTGTGAAGCAGCGGCAGCAGCTGCCAATTTGGGTTCCCGCGTTTTGCTGGTTACGATGAATATGGCCACGATTGGTCAGATGTCGTGCAACCCGGCGATGGGCGGAATTGCCAAAGGACAAATAGTGCGGGAGATTGATGCCCTGGGAGGTTACTCTGGTATTGTGAGCGACCGATCGGCGATTCAGTTCAAAATGCTCAACCGTTCGAAAGGCCCCGCAATGTGGAGTCCGCGCGCCCAAAACGACCGGATGCGTTTCGCTGAGGAGTGGCGACTGATGCTGGAGCAAACCCCAAATGTTGATTTTTTTCAAGACATGGTTACCTCGTTATTGGTGGCCAATGATCGTGTATACGGTGTAAAAACCGGACTGGGTGTGGAGATAAAAGCGAAGGCGGTTGTGCTTACCAATGGCACCTTTCTCAATGGACTTATTCATATTGGTGAGAAGAATTTCGGCGGCGGAAGAGCTGCCGAACGCGCCGCAACAGGCATTACGGAGCAACTTCTGGTCTTTGGTTTTGAAAGCGGAAGAATGAAAACCGGTACGCCACCAAGGGTGGATGGCCGTTCGTTAGATTACTCAAAAATGGAGATTCAACCTGGTGATGACGAACCGGGTGGTTTTTCCTACCTCGATACGCCAAGGTTGAGTAAGCAGCTTCCCTGTTGGATGACCTACACTTCAGCCGAGGTGCACGACACTCTCAAGAGAGGGTTCGATAAGAGTCCGATGTTCAGCGGCCGCATTCAAGGATTAGGTCCGCGTTACTGTCCTTCCATCGAAGACAAGATTGACCGTTTTGCCGACAAAGAGCGGCATCAGCTTTTTGTTGAACCAGAGGGTTGGAATACGGTCGAGGTTTACGTGAATGGGTTCAGTACTTCCTTGCCGGAGGATGTACAGTATGAGGCGCTCCGGAAGGTGCAGGGCTTTGAAAATGTTAAGATGTTTCGCCCGGGCTACGCCATCGAGTACGACTATTTCCCACCGGAACAACTCACGCTTACCTTAGAAACAAAGCGGATTGAGAATCTTTATTTCGCGGGTCAGATTAACGGAACAACTGGATATGAGGAGGCGGCTGGTCAGGGCTTAATGGCCGGCATCAATGCACACCGGAAGATTCATGGTCAGAGTGCTTTTGTATTGTCGCGCTCTGAAGCCTACATTGGTGTTCTGATTGATGATTTGGTTACCAAGGGAACTGAAGAGCCTTACCGGATGTTTACTTCGAGAGCCGAGTACCGAATTTTACTTCGTCAGGATAATGCCGATTTTCGACTCACACCACGTGGGTTTGAAATTGGTTTGGCCTCGAAAGAGCGCTTCGACCGAATGAAAGGGAAGTATGCCCGGGTTGATGAACTCATTGCGTATTTGGGAAAACAAAGTGCAGAACCTTCTGAGGTGAATCCTTATTTGGAAGCTGTGGGTACACCACCAATTGTTCAAAAGCTCAAGTATCCACCGTTGGTCGCACGACCTCAATTGGATTTTAGACGTTTTGTTGAGGCGGTCCCTTCCTTGAAAAGTTTTGTGGAGTCGCGGAACATCAGTGAAGAGGAGCAAGAATTGGCTGAGATTCAGTTGAAGTACGAGGGCTACATTCGCAAAGAGCAGGAAATGGCCCAAAAGATTGCTCGGCTTGAACACATTGAACTGCATGCCAACTTCGATTACCATCAATTGAAATCATTATCCACAGAGGCCCGCCAGAAATTGAGCGCCATTAAACCCAGAAACATTGGTCAGGCCTCACGCATTAGCGGTGTTTCTCCTTCAGATATTTCGGTGTTAATGGTGTATCTTGGCCGCTGATTGTTCCACGTGAAACCTACATGGTAAAACTGCATGATTGTCCGGTTTGCTCGGGCACCCAATTTTCTCCCTATTTACAGTGTACCGACCATACGGTAAGTCAAGAAACGTTCAGCATTGTTCGTTGCACGGCTTGTGGTTTTTTGTTAACCAATCCTCGGCCCGAGAATGCCGATTTGGGAAGGTATTACAAGTCGGAACAATACATCTCGCACAGCAACACTTCAAAGGGTTGGGTAAACCAGATGTATAAAATAGCTCGCCGATTTACCCTGGCGCAGAAATATCGATTGGTAAAACCGTATGCCCAACAAAGCGGTCTTTTAGACATTGGTTGTGGCACGGGTGCCTTTATGAATTACTGCGCTGAAAAGGGTTTGAAGGTTGAGGGCGTGGAGCCTGATGATGACGCGCGCCGTTTTGCCCAAAGCGAGTATGGATTTGCCCTAAAAACAGAAGCGGATCTCGATGTTTGGTCGGCCGGACAATTCTCAGCCATTACCATGTGGCATGTGTTGGAGCATGTTCCCAATTTACAGGAGCGCATTGCGCAACTTAAACGCTTACTCGATGCGCAGGGTCGTGTATTTATTGC
The DNA here is from genome assembly GCA_947459155.1 of Bacteroidota bacterium. Classification (GTDB taxonomy): domain Bacteria; phylum Bacteroidota; class Bacteroidia; order M30B66; family M30B66; genus CAMCXT01. The sequence goes on from CANHCM010000069.1 coordinate 11,650, forward strand.
GGTTCCAAACCACACTTCGGCCGATGCCCAGCACTACAAAGAATTTTGGGCGGCGTATGACGTTCCTCGACATCTGTGGCATTTTTCCCCTTCAACCATTCGGAGCTTGTTCAACAAACAAGGTTTTGTTTTGGAGCGCACCTTGCCGATGAAGCTCGACGCTTATTATGTGTCGCTATTGAGCGAA
>CANHCM010000070.1 GCA_947459155.1 Bacteroidota bacterium
ACCCGGGCCTGGCTCGACCGCATGCTGGTTGAGCGACTCCAGTCGAGAAGTCCCGAAGTGCAAAGGATTCTTGAACGCTGTCGCTTCGATTGGGAAGAGGCTGCTTACGTTTACCTCGGGCGGGCTTTTGGATTTCGGGTGAATGCTGAGCCCTTCCAGCATCTGGCACTTTCGGTACCTCTAAAGGTGGTTCAGCAATGCAAGTCGTCGGTTTTCAAGCTCGAAGCCCTCTTTTTAGGTCAAAGTGGATTAATCGATGAAAGTGTTCAGGACGAGTACCCTCGAGCTTTGTATAGTGAGTATCGTTATCTCCAAAAGGTGTATCGCTTAAAGTCGATGGAACGCCATGTATGGAAGAAAGCACGCATGCGCCCGATGAATTTCCCAACCATACGCATTGTTCAGTTTGCCCATGTGCTGGGAGGTACGATTGATTTTAGAGCCATGCTCGAAGAGTCGCCTCAAACAGAGCGTTTTATGCAATGGTTAGATGTTTCTCCCTCGGCGTATTGGAATACGCACTTCAGTCCCGACCAACCATCGGTAGCCTTAGAAAAACATCTTGGCCGGGAGGCCCAATATCGAATTGTGGTGAATGCCATCGCCCCGTTTTTGCTCTGCTATGCGCAGTCGAGGGCGCAGGAACACTTGAGAGAACAGGTGCTCGACCTGTTTGAGAGCCTTCCGGCCGAGGATAATCGCGACTTACGTCAGTGGAAGGCCTGGGGAATTGTACCCCGGAATGCAGCCGAAGCGCAAAGTCTGATCGGCTTGTTTCGCATGTATTGCGAGAAGGGTCGTTGTTTGGAATGTGGCCTGGGCTGGCAATTGCTCAGAAATGCGCGCTGAAGCCCATTCTGTAACCTGAATTCAGGCCTGTGTATTAGTTCATGCGGTAAGGAACCACCATGCGGAATTCCGGAATGCCTACTTTAAAACGCTCGCCATCTGCAAGGCGTTCGAAGGTGTAAGCTCCCGACATTTTACCCAATTCCGATTTCAGGTTGCAGGCTGATTCGTATTCGTACACTTCGCCTGGACGAAGTACCGGCTGTTGACCAACTACTCCGGCTCCTTCCACTTCTCTTGATTCTGAAACTGAATCAAAAATGTTCCAGTGGCGACGCAACAGTTGTACATCGTAATCAGAAGTGTTCTCAATTCTGATTTTGTAGGTGAACAGATAGTACATCTTTGCGGGGTCAGAGTACAAATCCTGAAACTTGGTTTCGATGCTCACTTTAATTCCTGAAGTAACTTGTGTGTTCATGGCGAAGCGTTTTGTTGATGCAATGTTAGAGAGAAATATTGCATCGAAACAAATAGTACTCTTCCGTATAGCTTAACTGGCGCGGGTTTTAGAGGCTAGATGTGTTCAAATCAGATTTAGGTTTACAAATATGCATAAAATCTTACATATAAAACACAGCCTTTCAGGAATTTATTGGTTGGTCATCGAATTAATTCGAGAATACCCGATGAGCTCATCAAAATCGTTCGTGTTTGCCCGATAATACAGGAGAATCGTGTAATCGTTGTTGGTCATGAAATGACTTCCTTCCAGCAGTTTTAGGTCGGCCGGACCCTTTTCTGTGGGGGCAGAAGCATACCAGTAGTTATAAATTCCTTGCTTAAGTAAGATGCGAGCGGTATACATCTTTGAGGTGTACTTGTAGTCGAGCCGATACTCCTCTTTTAATTGCCAGTCGGTGAACGCACCGAACAAATAAAGGTTACGGTCTTTGAAAACTGTTTCAAACGGAAGCCTGAATTCAACCGTGGCGTAGTCGGCATCTACTTCAGGCTCACTGCCTTCCTGATTTCGAATGAAGAATCTACCGTTGGCCTCAGGCAGGTTTTGGTACTCCGAAAATGTCCGAACCGGATCATTCAGCAGCACAACTTCCACCGGTGTAGAATCGCGATTGATGCGCCGAACACGGTCGGAGTTCATCCGTAAACTGCGAATGTCAACCCAGCGAAACTCATTCACTCCCGGGAAACAGTTCGAGCCATCATCGTAATCGTAATTCAGTCGTGTTTGATTGATTGAAAAAGGCTTCAGACTGATGGCATTGTCCCAGCGCCCGTTTTGCTGAATCACCAATCGGGTATTCACGGCCGGGTTAATCATAGGCAGCTTCGAAATGTCGGCCGCCGCATCAATCTCCTGATGCGTATCCCTGAATTCCATTAGCGCCGGCCGCCGCACATTCGCGCCCAGCCCTACTTTCTTTTGGAAAATCAATACACGCCTCGTCAATACAAGGTTCTCGGGGTCATTGTCTTCATAAACCTTCAGCAAATAGTTCCCGCTGATGAGAATCTTCATGTTATCGTTCGGAAATACCAAATCGTAATGCAGGTAATTCTGAAACGTGTTGAACGAGTAACGGAAGTCTTGTACGAAGTCCTGTTGCAATCCTTGAATTACGCGGGTTGGCATAAGCCCCGACGGCGTCCAGTCGGCATTACAGTGCGTGAGGCTGTAGTAGAACTGCCGCTGCTCGGTGTCGAGATCGTCGAACTGCAGATGCAACTGGTCGCCACTGCCTAATTCAAGGGCCGGCGGTGAGCCCTCCACACCCTTTAAACTGAGCATCACCGTTTTGATGGTTGGCCTGTACACATGGTCGTTGTATTGAAGGCCCCCTTGCGCAGAAATCAGTTGTGCACAAAACAGCAGAAGTAAAATGGCAAGCCGCATACTGTGAGTTTTTGGCAAATATCGACAAACAAAGCCTTTGCCCTCAATGAGCAGACGATTAAGCTTTTCTGGAATTGAGCTGGATTCAAAACCGGCAGACTCGACTCGTGGATATATTTGCAGCATGGACATTATTGATTCGATTGCCCGAGCTACGGCCATCAGAACACAGCAAGTGAAAGCCGTACTCGACCTCTTCGATGAGGGCTGTACCATCCCTTTTATCGCCCGATACCGTAAAGAACGCACCGGAATGCTCGACGAGGAGCAGATTCAGGCCATTCGTGAGGAGAAGTTGCGCATCGATAAGCTGGAAGAGCGCCGGGAAGCCATCCTGGGCTCACTTCGCGAAAGGGAACTGCTCAGTCCGGCGCTCGATCAGGCCATCCGCGGAGCGCAAAACATAACCGACCTCGAAGATATTTACCTCCCTTTTCGCCCGAAAAAGAAAACCCGTGCCTCCATGGCCAGGGAACTGGGGCTTGAGCCTCTGGCCAAAATGCTGATGGCGCAGGGAAGCCAGGATCCACAGCGCCTTGCAGCCCCATTCGTGACCAAAAATGTAAGCACCACTGAGGCTGCACTCCAAGGCGCGAAAGACATCATTGCCGAATGGGTGGCCGAACATACAGAGCTTCGAAAGTCGCTCCGAAACCGGTTTGAAAAGTTCGCGGAGTTTCATTCTAAACTGGTGAAAACCAAGGAGGAACAGGCTCAAAAGTATCGCGATTACTTCGACTACCGTGAGCCGGCGAGCCGGGTGCCTTCGCACCGCTTCATGGCGGTCATGCGCGGCCACCGAGAAGGATTTTTGCGGGTTTCGGCCGAGCCGGATGAAGAACGCTCATTACAACTGATCGAGCGGATGTTTTTGAAAAATCAGGGCGATTGTGCCCTCGAAGTGAAGCAAGCCCTGCGCGATGCCTACAAGCGACTTATCGTGCCCTCGCTCGAGAATGAATTGTTGCAAAGCCTCGAAGAGAAGGCCGCCAATAGTGCGGTGAGGATTTTTGCCGCCAACCTTCGTCAACTGCTCATGGCCGCTCCACTGGGTGAGAAGCGGGTGTTGGGCATCGACCCCGGATTTAGAACAGGTTGCAAATTGGTTTGCCTCGATGCCAATGGTAAACTGCTTCATAACGAAACCATTTATCCGCATTCGCCTCAGAATCAGGATAAACAAGCCATGGCGAAGCTTAGTCAGCTCATTGAAACCTACAAGATTGAGGCAGTCGCCATTGGCAACGGTACGGCTGGACGTGAAACAGAAACGCTGCTTACGCGAATGCGGCTTCCGGCGCAGGTTAAGGTTTTCGTGGTATCGGAAAGTGGAGCTTCTATTTATTCGGCTTCGAAAACGGCCCGTGACGAGTTTCCTCAGTTCGATGTAACCGTGCGTGGCGCAGTGAGCATTGGGCGTAGGCTTCAGGACCCGCTGGCTGAGCTTGTGAAAATTGAACCATCAGCAGTGGGCGTGGGGCAGTATCAGCACGACCTTGACGCCTCCTTGCTCAACGCCCAATTGGCCGATGTAGTTCGTTCCTGCGTGAACCAGGTAGGCGTGAATGTGAATACGGCCTCAGTGCATTTGCTGGCTTATGTTTCGGGCTTAAGTCAGGCCACTGCCACCAAAATCATCGAACAGCGCGACCAGGTTGGCGCCTTTGGCAGTCGCTCCGAGCTGCTGGCCATACCGCGTTTGGGGAAGAAAACCTTTGAGCAATGCGCCGGATTTTTAAGGATTCCAGAGGCTATCCACCCACTCGACAATAGTGCCGTTCACCCGGAGCGCTACAGTTTGGTGGAGAAAATGGCCAAAGATGCAGGAGTGCCTCTGCAGGAGCTGGTGGGCCGGAAGGACCTCAAAACCCTGATCGATTTGAACCGCTACGTGAGCGCTGAAATCGGACTTCCCACGTTGAACGATATTCTGAGCGAATTGGAGAAACCCGGACGGGATCCGCGGAAAAATGCAGCCGTCCTGGAATTCGACCCCAACATCCGTAAACCTGAAGACCTGATTCCGGGAATGATTTTACCTGGCATTGTGACCAACATCACGGCCTTTGGCGCTTTTGTAGATGTGGGTGTGAAGCAGGATGGCCTCGTGCACATTTCCCAGCTGTCGGATCAGTTTGTGTCGGATCCTCTGCTGGTGGTTAAGCTGCACCAACACGTGAAGGTTCGGGTTGTTGAGGTTGATCTGCCCCGGAAGCGGATTTCGCTTTCGATGAAAAACCTTGAAAAACAAGGATGAGCAAAGGAAGAATGAGTAACACCGAAACCCTTGCCGCCAGTCGGTTATCGGGAATCGAATACAGTGCCACCAGGGCGTGATGTATCAGGGCAAAGGCCATAAACAGCAATCCGCTATAGCGGGCGGCGCCTAAACGGCGGATGACCAACATCACCAGGCAAGCGATGAGTCCCAACACTAGAGCGAAACCATAAACGGTGTTAAAAAAGTTTGTGGGGAAGAATCGGTTCCACACATTGCGCTCTGCGGCCTGTTTGTGCAGGGGAAGAAGCAGGTTCAGAATGTGCTCCGTATTCGTTCCGGGTACATAAACACCAACAATCCAATTGTGGTGAATGCACTGGTAGGCGAAATCGTTGAGCACATGCTTCCAGTGAATTTGCATGGCTTTCGGATTGGCGCGGATGTCTTGATTTAACTGCTCCATGGCTTTCCAGCCATCGCGAATTCCGCCAAGGGCGTGGATGGCTCCACCGGAGGACCAGAGAAAGGTGTTAAAGTCTTTGGGAATCGAGTCTTTTAAACCACAAAGTGCTATTTGCGGGTTTGGACAGCTTTCTTCGAGATAAGTCTGCAAGGCTCCGGTGTGTGCAAATTTGGCAGATTGGAAAGCCGGTCCGGCGGGACTTACCGTGAGGCGTTTCACCTTTCCATAATTCACTCCGAGAAGAACCAACAATAAAACGATGGCCGGCTTGGCCAGGGCACGTATGGTCATCAGGCTTTGCCGCCAGTTTTTCGTTCTCACCCATTGAAGCAGGGCTCCGATGGCGAAAAACGGTAAGAGTGCATTGTGGCTCATTCCCATAAAGGCCATAATCCATAACGATCTGCTATTGAGGCGTCCGGGCGAAAAAATCCAAACGCACAGCAGTAGGAAAAAGGCAGTGCAGAAGACATCGGGCATGATCTGGCTGCTTAGTCGGGCAATGGGGCTGAGCACACTCCAAATGGATGCAATAGCCAGCAGAGAGCGTTTTTGGTGTAGGTTGAAAAGGCGTAGAAATTCTTCCAGGCTCCAGGCCAGTAAAAACGACTGGGCCAAAACGGTTCCCATGAGCAGCAGCATACCTGAACTCATGAGAATGAACAGCCCATAAAATGGTGGTCGGGAAAGCGAAGAGGAGAGCCGCAATCCGGTGTAGATATAATCGCCGCTATCGTAATCGTAGAACGGTGAAAGATTGAGCAAAGCCGGCAATGCGAAGCACAAAGCAATCGGCCAAAGCCTGAATACAAACGACCGTAGTTCAGTCAGCATGGCGCAAAATACGGAATCACCAGAGCGTGGCGGCAACAATTCTTAATTTTGCGTGTTACGTCTCATTGTGGAAAACAACGACATCATCAATCCGATAGATCCCGACAAGGTTGCACAAAACCCGGGTCTTCTTCCTTACGCGCACAATCTTTCTTCTGGGGTTATCCGTCCCGAAGACATGGGCAAAGTGAAAAGTTACGCTTTGCAAGCCATGGAGCAGCAAACCGATATGCAGCTTAAGCAGATTCAGGAGCAAATACAATTGTTGTACAATCAGGCGCAGGAGATTAAGTCGCGCACCGATATTTCTGTTTGGATTTATCAGGCCGATATGGGTTTTGATCCGATTGTTGGACATACCTATCATCTCTATGAGAAGGAAGATGGCCGCCACTTTTTATCGATGGTATCGCCCTCAGAGTGGGGCAGGAGTAAAAAGTTTCGTCGCTTTGTGGCCACTGTTAAGTTGTTGGCCGATCATACCTGGGACATTCTGAAAAAGGGAGAAGAGCCGCAGGAGTAGATTTTTCTAACCCATGAAAACCTCCAAGACTCAGGTTTTCGCACCATAAATATTTTATTAATCTGCTTGTAAGATTTCAAAAAATGCCGCTACAAACGCGCGTAGGTCGCGTTGTGCTCTTTTCCGAAAGTCAATTTATTGAACCCAAAATGGATTGAGGAATTTTTATTTCGATGTTGCACAACCGGTGTTCTTTCATTACCTATGCTGTAGTTCTCTCCCTCCCAATAATCGAAATACGCCCAAAATCAAACTTGTCCCAACGCTTATGCGCTATTTTTATGTATTCCTGCTCACCTGCTTTGCCCTGAGCGCAGGTGCCCAAAAGCAAGCCAACATCTGGCACTTCGGCGATGGCCGGGCGATTGATTTCAACTCGGGTGCACCCGTAGTGATTACCGGCAGTAGCATGGCCACCTTTGAAGGCTCCGCTTCCTACTGCGATTCCTTGGGTAACCTCCTCATGTACACCAATGGTGGCGGGCGGGAACCCGACTTTAGCGGACAGGATCCGGGACATATCTGGAATGCGAACAACCAGGTGATGTATGACATGCTTGGCACACAGGGCGGCGGATTTAGTGCGGCTCAGTCATCAGTGATCGTTGAAGCACCCGGACAGCCGGGCATTTATTACGTGCTCACGATGGATGAACTCGAGTTCTCCATTGGAGCCTCTCCTGCCATACAGGCGGCTCAGCCGGAGGGTCGTGGGCTAAGTTACTTTACGGTCGACATGAATGCGAACGGTGGGCTCGGTGCCGTGGTTGAGGTCGATCAGCGAGTCTTTACGCCTTCTTTTGAGGCTCTCTGTGCCATTCGCCATTCCAACCAAAACGATTATTGGATTTTGATTAATCAAGATACACTCGGTATTGGCATTTATGCACTCACGGCTTCGGGCATCAGCCTCCAGTCGGTATACACCGATGCCGGACCAAATTTTGGCTTAATCAAGGCTTCGCCCGATGGCGCCTGGCTAAAGTTCGGAGCTACACTCGCCAATTTCAATCCTTCCACAGGCGTTATTTCCAACCCACAGGTCATCAACAACAACTCTTCATCGGCCGAGTTTTCTCCCAATAGTCAATATCTATATGAGATCATTAGTGCACAAACTGCGATATCGGTGCTTCAGTACGACCTGAGTTCGGCCAATATTCCTAACAATGGAATTCAAGTGGCAACAGCTCCTGTTACCTTTTCAATCATTGGCCAAATGCAAGTTGCCCCCGATGGAAACATATATTTTATCGATTCAGATTTTTCCACGACCAAGATTCACCGGATTAATTGTCCCAATACTACCACACCTTCTTTGGAGTTGTTAATCGCCAGTTTTTCAGGGGAAGGCTTTTTCGGGCTCCCGAATTTTCCTGCATGGATTTTCGAAAACGACGATGCGGTAGCAGTGAATCTCGGACCGGCCACTTTGCAGTTGTGCGAAGATGACTTCCCGTTTACGCTCAATGCCCAAAATCCAGGGGCCACCTATCAATGGTCAACCGGCGAAAGCAGCCAAACGATCACCATCAATGCTCCGGGATCATACTCCGTAACCGTTGATGGCCCTTGCGGATCGGGCACCGACACTATAATTATTACACCTTGTTCGGTAGTGAACGAGTGCATTGATTTTTTACCAACCGGCAGCCTGCAAAGCTGGACAGTTCCGGCGGGCGTCGATAGCATCAGCGTGAAAATGTGGGGCGCTGCCGGCGGTGCAGGGTCTTCACCAACCAACAACGGTGGCGGCGGCGGTGGTTACACCGAGTTTAGTTTGCCTGTTGTTCCCGGCGATGTTCTCGAAATTACGGTGGGCACCGGTGGTATTCGTTCTCAAGCCAATCAGGGAGGCGCAGGCGGATGGCCTAACGGTGGCGATGGCGGCGATGGTAACCGCAACGAAACCGTGTTTGGCGTCCCAACCGATGTTGGCGGCGGCGGCGGCGGTGGCGGAAGAACGATGATTCGCATCAGTGGTTCACAAATGGCACTGCTGGCTGTTGCTGGCGGAGGTGGCGGGGCTGCCTATGGACGATATGGCGGCGGCGGCGGTGGCCTTGAGGCGGAATATTCCATCGACAGCAACGACTTTAACGTGAATGGTTTTGGAGGTACGCAAACCGCCGGCGGAGCACCCGGTAACAACGATTTATGTCCGCCTCCGGTACTCGGATCTGCCGGTACTTCCTTCGCAGGCGGCAATGGAGCCACCGATTTGGCATCGCCCAATACTGGTGGTGGCGGTGGTGGTGATGGCTATTTCGGAGGTGGCGGCGGGAGTAGCCACGATGGCTGCTTCGGCGTGGGCTCCACAGGCGGTGGCGGAAGTGGTTTCCTTTGTGCTACCTGTCCCGGTTTGACCGGAACTACCGAAACCGCAGGCTTCTTTGGCGTTGCTGCCAACAGCGACGATCCGCTGCTTCAAACATATCCGGGTACAGCCACCGGTCTGGATGACCTTAACGGTGGAGGTGGACTCGTTCAGATTTGCTATTTCAGCGCCAGCGACTGCTTGCCGGTTACACAAAGCTTAACCACCAATTCCTGCGGACCTTATGTTTCAAATTCGGGAGTGAGTTATAGCCAGTCGGGCACCTTCACCGAAACCTTTGTTGCGGCCAATGGATGCGACAGTATTCTCACACTCAACCTTACGATTTCTTCCTTGCCCAGTGTAATTCTCAGCACGGTGGCCTCGGGCTGCGACAATCAGAGCGGCAGCGCTTCGGCCAACGTTACCGGCGGTACGCCAACCTACACCTACACCTGGTCGGCCGGATCAAGTTCAGGCCCTACCGTAAATAACCTTCCACCCGGCGAAATCATCATTACCATTACCGATGCGGTTGGCTGCACGGCCACTACCAGCGGTATCATTGAGCCCACTGAGGGGCCTGATGTTTCGCTCGACCCTTCCGAAACTGTCATCTTCGAAGGCGATTCTGTTCAACTCAATGCAGCCGGAGCGCTCAATTACAGTTGGTCGCCTGCTTCCGGACTAAGCTGCACCGATTGCCCCAATCCGGTGGCCTCTCCAACTTCAACCACCATTTACACGGTCACTGGCTTTGATGCCAATGGCTGCCTGAATACTGCACAAGTCAAGGTGAATGTTGAAATTCGATGTGGTGAGGTGTTTATTCCCACCATCTTCTCTCCCGATGGAACCGGTCCTCCCGAAAATGAGACCTTGTGCATTCGAGGAAATTGCATCAGAACACTGAATTATCATGTTTACAACCGCTGGGGACAGGTTGTATTTCAAACTACCGACCCTACTATTTGTTGGGATGGCACCTTTAACGGAAAGCCGGTCGACTCTGGCGCTTATGTGTATAAGGCCATCATCACGCTGCTTTCCAACGAAACCATCGAAGAATCCGGTACCCTCACTCTAATACGCTAAACATGATTAAGCATAACTTCTTCCGGTGTATCCTCAGTGTGGTATCCGGTGTTTTCATTCCCGGATTTTTGCTGGCTCAAGACATCCACTTCTCCCAACTTGAATTTACCCCTCTGGCTTTAAATCCCGCGCTGGCAGGTGCCAATAATCGTTTTCAGGGACTGGTCAACTACCGCAGTCAGTGGGCCTCGGTGGTTCAGCCTTTTCAAACTGCTGCGGCTTCGTTTGATGGCCGCCTTACCAAAGAGAAGAACGCGCGCAGGGGCTATCTGGCGGCCGGTGTTTTCTTTTTCAACGACAATGCCGGAACCCCCCGAATCACGACCACCAATGTTAACCTGAATTTGGCCTACCACGCAGTGATTGGGCGTAAGAGCACTTTCGGGTTGGGACTTTATACCGGCTACGGACAAAGGGCTTTGGGCGACGCCACAGGCCGCTGGGCGAGTCAGTATGATGGCTTCAGCTACAATGCTTCGGCATTGAGCGGAGAGGCCTTTGACAATCTGAGCTTTAGTTATCTCGACGCCGGCCTTGGCTTGCTATACACGTATGGGAGCAATGCGGGCTACATTTCGCAAAACAAAACCCGCAAGTGGAATGTAGGGCTCTCGTTTTACCATGTGAATCGACCCAATCACTCTTTCGTGGGCGATGGCTTAGAGCGCTTGCCCATGCGTATCGCGGGCTTTGTGAATGCGGAAATTGGTATTCAAAATACGGTTGGTTCTTTTTTACCGGGCGTGTATTTTCAAACCCAAGGGTCGGCCACCGAAATTCTCTTCGGTTCCTATTACAAATACAGTTTCAATTCCGGGTCGAAATACACCGCTTACGAGAAACCGCTTTCACTTTCCATTGGACTCTTCAACCGTTGGCGTGATGCCATCATTAGCCGATTCCTCGTTGAGTGGGATCGTTATGCGGTCGGCATGAGTTACGACATTAACACATCCGGGTTGTCGACCATTTCGGCTTACCGCGGCGGCTTCGAAATTTTTCTACGTTACAGCGTAAGCAAAAGGCGTTAGGCTACGCCAGGATGACTTGATCGATTCACCTTCGCGAAATACCCACAAGCTCAAACGAAGCGAACATTTCAGTTTCGGTTGAGCTTTTTTGTTTGGATAAGCCTTTGAAAATTGGTTTTACTCGCTTCATTTACTCACATTGATTTCATCCACCAACACCTGGGACAGCCCCGGGAAGCCTTCACGAATCCTGAAACGCTTCAAATGGAAGTTGAGTCCCGACATTCCATGAAAAAGCCGGGAACTCGCGTGCTTTCGGCATCATCGATCGGCTGTACTTAGGCAGCCATTGATGCTTGAAGACTCGAATTCCCGGCTTTTAAATCGTTAACTACATGTTGATTGCTGCCGTAACGGCTGCTGCTGCATTGATGTTCCCGTATCCACGGTTGCTAACGGTAGAAGGGAAATATTGCGAACTCATAATCAAGGCATTCAACACCTGTGTACGGCTCAGGGTAGGACGAGCACTCCACACCAGTGCAGCAATTCCGGCGGCCATAGCCGTGGCCGATGAACTACCACCTACGTAAGTGGGTGTGTTTCCGCTTTGGGCCAGCGAAAG
>CANHCM010000071.1 GCA_947459155.1 Bacteroidota bacterium
CAGCATCATCCACACAAACCGTCGATGTGACCGCTGGTCCAACAGCTGCATTTACAGCGACTCCTCAAGTCTGTGGAAATGCGCCTGCAACGATTACTTTCACCGGTGTAGCTCCGGCCAACGCAACGTACAACTGGAATTTCGATGGTGGTGTTGCCACTCCAGCCAACGGTCAGGGGCCATTTAGCGTTACCTGGGCCACACCGGGAACCAAAACTGTTCGTTTAACCGTTGCCGTTGGAGCTTGCGTTTCGACGGAAGTTACCCAAACCGTCGTGGTATTGCCGGCTCCAACATCGACATTCACCGCCACGCCCGCTGGAGTTTGTCCAGGAGCTCCGGTAACATTAACCTACACCGGAAATGCACCTGCGAGTGCAACCTTTAACTGGAACTTTGCCGGCGGAACTGCAAATCCAAACACAGGTGCCGGGCCTATCAGCGTAACCTGGAATTCGTCGGGAGTGAACAACGTAACCCTGCAGGTGAGCGATAATGGTTGTATCTCTAATACGACAACTGTTCCGGTTACCATTCATGCCATCCCCACGGCCTCATTTACAGCTACAGCAGGCGTATGCCCAGGCCAAAACGCCACGATTACATACACCGGAACCGCCGGAAATAACACTTATGCCTGGAGTTTTGACGGTGGAACTGTTGCTTCGGGAACAGGAGCTGGGCCTTACGCAGTAAACTGGTCGAGTGCCGGAGTTAAAACCATCGGCTTAACGGTTACCTCAGCTCAAGGCTGTGTATCTACACCGTTCACGCAAAGCGTAACCGTAAACACGGTGCCCACCGCCGACTTTACTACTACTCCTTTAGGGGTATGCGTTGGTGAATCAATCACTCTTCAGCATACCGGACAAACTTCGCCCGGTTCTACCTTTATTTGGAATGTAGCCGATGGTACGGCTACTCCAGGAGGAACGAATTCGGCTGCACAAGATGTTACCTTCCCTGGCGATGGACAAAGAACTGTAAGCTTAAGGGTGGTTGCCAATGGCTGCTCCTCTTCCGTGGTTACGAATGTGGTGAACGTCTTCCCAACGCCAAGTGCTAATTTCACAATACCTTCAACGGTATGTCCTGAAGCCACTATAGTAGCCACTTATCAAGGATCGGGAACGGCCAATGCCACTTACGCATGGAACTTTAATGGAGGAAGTTCTACAGGAACTGCGGCAGGACCTTATGTTGTTAGCTGGTCAACATCGGGACTGAAAACCGTGAGTTTAGTGGTTACAGAAAACGGTTGTGCCTCGCAGCCCTTCACCCAGAATGTAACGGTGTTTGTTCCGCCAACCTCCAGTTTTACCGCGGCAACCCCGGTGTGCGAGAATGAAGTGAGCCAGATCACCTATACCGGTAATGCGGGGCCTACGGCAACGTATACCTGGACCTCAGCAGGCAGCACTCCCGCTAATGTTACCGGGCAAGGGCCTCACTCCCTAAGCTGGGGCGTTGCAGGAACTTACTTTGTGAGCTTGGCAGTCGAAGAGAATGGTTGCTTATCTACCACCACTCAGATTCCTGTTGTAGTAAATCCGATTCCCAATTCTAACTTTACTGTCTCTACTCCGATTTGTCTGGATGGAACTTCCGACATTCAGTATTCGGGTAATGCCCCATCCAATGCGTTGTTCGATTGGGAGTTCGACGGTGGACAGTCGGCCAGTCAGATTGGTCCCGGGCCATTTAATGTTTCCTGGGCAAATTCTGGAACAAAAACCATTAGTCTGAAAGTTACCTCATTGGGCTGCGAATCGATAGTATCTACCAGCAACATAACAGTGATGCCTTTGCCGGTGGCAGATGCAGGCTTAGATCAGCAAAGTTGTTCGGGCGCTTCAGTTACCCTGGGGCAGCCACCCATTGCCGGATTAACCTACCAGTGGTCGCCTTCTACTGGATTGACTACTCCAAATGCATCGCAAACAGAGGCGACCCGCCAGAATAACCTTAACCAGCCGGTTGACTATCTATACATCCTTACCGTGTCGGATGGGATGTGTTCGAATGTGGATTCGGTAATTTATGAGGTAACGGCGCCACCATTTGTTTCGTTTGAAAGTCCGCAGGGGCAGTGTTTCTCCTCGAATTCTTTCAATTTTACGGCTGTAGGAGGCTTCAGCAACTCGGCCGACTTTATTTGGAATTTCGGGCCTAATGCCAACATGATTTCTTCGGGGGTTCAGAATCCGCAGAATATTAGCTTCGGAACTACAGGCTCACAAACCATCACTTTGCAGGTAAATGATGGTGGCTGTCTTAGCAATCTGTTTTCGGCCGATCTACTCGTTTACCCCGACCCAACAGTGAATTTCGTGGCGGAGTTAAACACCGGTTGCGCACCACTTGAGGTTTCTTTTGTAAATCTGAGTAGCGGGCCCAGCAACACCTTTTACACCTGGAGTTTTGGCGACGGAAGTGTATCCACATCGAGCGACCCAAAATACACGTATACCAAGCATGGAATTTTTGATGTGGTTCTGAAAGCACGCACCTCGAATGGTTGTGAAGCAATCATGGAGCGTTCCGACTTCGTTGAGGTGTACCCCACACCGGCTGCTATGTTCAGCTTGAGTTCAACCGACTTGTTCCTGATCTCGCCCGATTTAACCATCACAGCGGCGAACAGTGCAAGCGACTCTGTTTGGTATTATATAAACGGAAAGGACACCCTACTCGGACCTGATCATGTGCTCACTCTTGAAGATGTGGGCGTGTATGTTATCCAGCAGTTTATGGTCAACCAGTTTGGGTGTATAGATAGCATTACCCGCTCGGTTCGATTGAATTCCGGTACTCAGATTTATGTACCCAGCAGTTTCTCGCCCAATAAAGATGGAGTGAACGATTTCTTCAAAGTCTACGGAGAAGAAATCAGTGACTTCTCGATTGTGGTGTTTAATCGTTGGGGGCAACAGATTTACGCCTCATTCGATTTGGAGAATGGTTGGGACGGAACCACTGCCCTGAGCGATGAAGAGGTGCAGTCGGGGGTTTATTTCTACCGGATCAAGGCCACCGATAAGCAAGGTTTTGAGCACCTCATTGAAGGCGCTGTGACTGTAGTACTTTAGGAGCGTCGATAGGTTTACAGTTTTTGCATTAGCCAGTTGTACAGGTCGATCATACTCTGAATGTCGTCTTTGTGTACCTTCTCAAAAGGGGTATGCACATTGTCTTCGGCAGCGCCTATAAAACACCAATCAATGGGGAAGGGCGATTTTTGAATCTCACTGCCATCGCTACCTCCGGCACTTTCAACCTCCAGCTGAAATGGTTTTCCCCAGGCTTTGGCCAGTTCTACAATTCGGTTGAGGTATTGTTTTCGTGGAATTCCTGAATCGCGCATTGAAATAGCAACGCCACCGCCGGCCGTAACGCCATCGGTAACCCAGGTAATATCGCTGATTAATGCCTGACGAATTCCAAAGTGTTGGAAGAGGTATCCGGCGATGAATCCGGCCATCCCACCACCATGCTCTTCGTAGGTAGAAAAGACGATGGCACCATGCTCAAGCTGCTCTGCAACCTGGAGCGCATTGTAAATTCCCAGCCGATTATCGAGATAGCAGCATTGAACCGAGGTGTCATCCTCGATGAAATCGGGCGCAAAGCTAAGCAGCGTGCCACGGTCGAGCTCGCGGTCGAAATCGTGCGCTAAGGTGTGTTCCTCTTCATCAACAACCAGTTTGCACCGAACTTCTCCACGGCCATCGGCTCCCCAGAGATGAAAACCACTGGCACAGGAAGGACCACCGATTCGAATGAGAGATTTCCCGTAACCGCTGGTGAAGCCGATGGTATCGATATGGGCATAAATGGCGGTTCTGGGCTCTCCGAAAATCAAGATCAGACAATCCTGAAATGGGTCGCCAAACAGCATCTGAGGTTTACATTTCCAGCTGGCGCTCTGTTCGGATACGTACTGAATGAGGAAATCGCGCATTGGTCTTTCATCGCCTGATACCGACCTGAGTTCGCAGAGTGTTTTGAGTAAATCCATAGCTGCAAGAAACAAAAAAGAGCATGAAGCCAAGGCCGCATGCTCTAACCCAATATAAACAACCAAATATTTATTCGCCTTTCAGCTCAGCGGCCACCGCAGTTGAAATTTCCAGCGGCATACTGGCTTCGGCTTTACAGTCGAAATTGTTTGCGGAAACCTTTACGATATAGTTTCCTGATGTTTTGTATTTGTGTTCCATCTCCGCTCCTCCGTAGGCTGTAGTGCCATCACCAAAGTCCCAAGTAAATTCGTTGGCGCCCGGAGCCTCGCATTTGAGTTTTACGGTGTTTCCCGATGGTTTGTCGACTTGCCTTACTGAAGCTTGAAGTCCTTTACCTTTTCTGATGCTGAACTCATCAATCACCGAAGTGCCATCAGCCAAAATAAACTGTATCAGGTAAGTGCCGGTATTCAAGGATGAAATATGGCGATTGTAACCAACCTGACCTTCGGTGACCATGGGGCCACTTTTGTCGATAACCTTGTACTTCCAGGGTTCTCCACTGGGATTAACCAGGTAGATGGCACCCTGTTGGCCGTCACATACAGGCTGTTCAACCCTCACTTCAACACCTTTATAGCCCGGGAGCATTCCGTGTCTAACCGATTCCATGGTTCTGAATACAGCAAAATTGGGGTCTTGCTGCCCCTTTTCCTGCATAGCACTCTGAATAAGTGCGTGGGTTCGAGCGTTTTCAGTTTGGCCCTGGGCAACGAAACTAATGAGAGATAAAGAAGCAACAAGGTAAAACGTTCGTATCATAGACGGTGTGTGTTGTAAGTGTTTACTGCAAATGTGGCCTCTGCGTTTCGGAAAATCCTGCAACGAATGCTGCTCTGATTACACCTGTAAGTTTGTTGGGAGCAACTGCAAAAGTTATTTATCTGTATTTTGTAATATGCTGTTTACCAGCGTTTAAATAGAACAGGTCTGAGATTAGGTTATGTAAGAATTGGTGGTATGCGTTTACGAAAACCTGAATTCGGCCGATTGAATTCGAAGCTCAAGTCTTGAAGCTCCTGTTAATAAACCGGGTGATAACCGAACTTGGTTGTTTTCTGATTTTTCGTTGGAGGCTGATAAGTTTGTAGCACGAAACTGAATACACATGAAAAAAACACTTCTTTGTTGGGCAATAGGCGGGTTGTTAGTCGCGACGGGTGCTCAGGCGCAGTCTACGGCCGCTCCGCGGATGCCAATTGATGAAGCCACAAACCTGATCACATACTCTGATGTGGTGGAAGAACCGGGTATGAACAAGGACACGATTTATAACCGCGTAGTTCGGTGGTTTAAGTCGTATTACAAGAACCCTTTGGAGGCCATGAAAAAGCAAGACCCAGAAGGTCGGGTAGTGGAGGGCGGCTATCGTTTTACGATTCAACGTCCGGAGCCAGGGGCAAAAAAGCAGCCTGCACCGATGGTTGATGCCGGATTGGTGAACTACAAGATTAAGGTGATGTGCAAGGATGGGAAGTTTAAGTACGAAATCACCAACATTAGCTGGAAGCAAACTTCATATTACCCGATTGAGCGTTGGATGGACGATAAGGCCAGTAATTATGATCCCAATTACGCTTTGTACCTCCAGCAAACCGATGCATTTATGAAAGAACTCATCAAAAACCTCGAGCGTTTCGTGGAAACAGATCCGGTGAAAAAGAAGGATGACTGGTGAGATGGTTTCACTTGTAAACAACAAAGGCTGCTCTTCGGGGCAGCCTTTGTTGTTTGTGGAATTCCAAGGTGTTGGGCCTCAAGTTTTAATCGATGCCGGAAGTGGGTTTAACAGTCATTAATTAATCCAAGCCCATTTGCCTTCAATAATGGAATAAGTTAAGCGCGGAAGCTTCGATTGATCAACCGGCCACTTGGTCAGTGGAACAACCTCATTCATCGACAGGCTGAAATCGGGTTTTTATAGTGTATCGGCGAAAACCAAGGGTTTACCCGATAATACACGCAGCCGGAAGAAAGCGATTCGATGACCGATACGTCTGTAGTTTACTCTTGCTTCAGCCAACGCAGGGTTTCCCGCTCGCCGTTGCCTTTCGTGGCCGTTACCACATACACTCCGACAGGCAAACGCTGAGGGAGCTGAACCTGTAATTCGCCATTCACCTTGGTTTGGGAGAGTAAACGTCCACCCAGGTCGAAAACAGACAGGTCGAACACCGGTGCTGAGCTATTCAAGAATGCCATCTGCGCAGAAGGGTTAGGTGCGATGTACATGCTTTCTGAAGGCGGTGTTGTGCCCAAACTAACAGTAATGCTATCGTAGATTTCGAAGCCATCGATTGCTGCATCTACAAGATGTCCGGGCTCAAAATCGCAGGCCTGCGCCACAAAACGGATGTCGCCATTTAAATCAGGAATAAAGTCGAGCAAACGAATCTCGTGCTGGATCCATGTCGATTGAGGTTGGCTGGCGCCGATGCTTTTAACGGTGTAGTTAACGGTTCCTTTTCGAATTCTTAAGCTAAGGGAGTCGTTCGGGGCGCTTCCCTGTCCGCCACCATTGAAAAACCAGGTGTAAATGGTCACATACGGATTGGTGTATGTGCTCAGGTTCATTGTTGGGGAGGTGAGAATGGTACATCCGCCGTCGATATCATCAGAGCCGGCGCCGGTGCCTGCGCTATTTCCGGTTACAAAGGCAAAGCCGTTGCAATCGCCCATAATGTCCGTCCCCGGGTTCACCGTGGCACCCTCGAATGTAGTTGCCTGGGGAATGGCCCTTTGCCAGGTTCCTGCTGAGGCCGGACCACTTGTTTGCCATCCGAAGTTAAACTGGAAATCGTCGTAATAGCCATCTTCCAAAACACTTACAGGCGTATTGTTGGTGCTTGATAAAGCCAAATTGGGCTGACAATCGGTTATCTTTCCCCATTGCCCGCTAACCAATGTGTAGGTTCCCGGTAAGATGTCGCAACGTTCATATTGCCCGTTGGCATCTGTATCGAAGTTGAAGGAGTTGCTCGCGTCTGAGAGGTTAACCTGGGCATTGGCCAGGGCCTGTCCGTTGTCGTCTTGCACCAGACCTTCGAGCGATAGGGTGTTGGGCGAAAACAATTCGACGTTGATGGAAGTTAGTTCGCCATTCGCGAGGTTTACATTTTCAAAGGTTTGGCTGTCATAACCCGGCTTTGAAAAGGTAACCGTGTAGGTTCCGGGATTTACAGTTCCCATTTTATAAACGCCACTAACACCGGTTACTTCTGTAATGTTTGGTTGGGTTATGCTTACGGTAACTCCGTCGAGCGGCGTTCCGCAATTGGCGTCGGTTATCAGGCCCTCGAGGTAGCAGCCGCGAATGTAAGTTGGCGTGAGTACCCAAAGTCCTGTTTCGATGTCGGAGGCAATGATATTTCCACTGGGCAAATAAGGGTAAACGCCCCAGCAGCCGTGAAAGCCATCTCCTTCGAAATCAGAAAAGTCGTACTTGGCCACTTCCACGAGATTGTCGGGCCTGTCGTTATCAACGATAACCACGCCTTCGGTATACCATGAGGTTACCGCATAATCGTTTAAAATGTGGGTGTTGTGAACGATACAATTGCTGCCCGGAGCAGTTTGGTATCGGTCTACTTCGGTAATGTTATTCAGGTCGTCGATGCGGTAGGAAGCCAGATAGGAGTTGCTCACTTCGTCGGTGGTCAGGAGATACTTACGGTCGTCGCTGAGCCAGGTGTTGTGCGTAAAATTTCCCGGGGTTTCTTGCTGAATGAGCTCCACTGGGTTGGAGGGGTCGGAGACATCAATAGCGGTGAAAAATCCATCGAAGATGTGTCCAGCCCATGCCGTATCGCCCCAAACAATCCCATCGTGTACGTAGTAACTATCGAACAGGCCGGCAAAAGTCGGATTCCAGGGGTCGGCCAGATCGAGAATGATGATTCCACCCACACCGATATTCGAGCCATACAGGTAGCAACGGCCATTGTCTATGTGCAGGGCATGAATGGTAGAAAGCTCATCTTGGATAGGGCCATCCCCAAAATAGGTTTGCGTGTAGATGGTATCGGGAAGGGAATTGAGGTCGATTACTGTTAAGCCGGCGCCGTTTCCTTCTGTGGTCATGTAGGCAAAGCCTTCCCAGGTTTTTACTTCTCTCCAGAAGTTGTTCACGGAAGGCACTTCAAACAGCAATTCAGGACTGTCGGGATTGCTCACGTCGACAATCGAGAGGCCCGTGCTTGTACCCACTAAGGCATATTCACGTCCTTGCTCATCGGCATATCCCCAAATATTAGCGCAGGTTTTTCCGGGAAATGGTAAATGAGAACGGAGCTCCATGTTGTAGTTCTCCTGTCCGAACAAGGCTGCGCTGAACAATAACGCAACAAAAAGAAATCGTAGATACATGTGATGGTGTAAGGGCTGCTAAGGTAATGTATCTTGAAAGACATACAAAACCTCTCATGAAGGATGATTTAGTCTTTTGAGATAAAGCAGGCTTTTCGAATCAACCAAACCGCGGTGCTCCGTTGTGGAGCGATTTTTGTCAACGGCGAATTCCAATCCATTCTTATGCTTCGGACATTTACACTTGCCTTGATTTCCATCGCTTTCTTGTTTGGCGCTTTTTCTTGTTCTAAAGAAGAATATCCGCGCATCGAATACAGGGTCAACAGCAGTTCCAGCGCTATACTTACCTATACCATGGCCACTCCAACACCCCGTCAGGAGCAGGTCTCTGGAAGCTGGCGTGTTTCATTTCGCCATCGGCAAGGCTCCTCTGTTTACCTTTCGGCTATGCATGGTTTGGGAGGTAACACAACGATTCAGGTTTACATCAATAAAGAGCTGAGCTTTTCGCAAAGTACCAGTACACCCGGACAAATCATCACCATTTCTGAGGTAATTCCTTAGTATCTGCCGTAGAATTACCATTTGTCTATTAAAGCAAGCCTTCGTTTTTATCATGCATAAATGAGCAAGAAAACGGAATTTAAATTATGTTAATGTTAAACGCCGCTTTTTGCTGAACGTAAAACCAACGGTGATTTTTTTAAATTGAGATTAGCGTTTTTGAAAGACGGTGAGCTTTATTTATCCGGCTCAAATGTTACCTGACGTAACACCGTTTTCCCCAGTGGAATCAACACTTTATTCTCTATTGTTTTATTCGTTGGATGGATCAACTGCACCTGAATTTTTCCGTTTACGAATTCAGCCCGGTGCGTATTAGAAATTCGATACTTTACATCATTCAAAGGCTTGTAGAAGTAGTCTTTTAGATTTTGTCCGTAGTCTCTTCCTTGTATTTCCTCGGCCTCGATCGGAAGTGCGTAAACCAAGGGGCCATAAACGAAATAAGTATTTCCCTGAGTATCTTTTTTGGGCTCCAATTGAGCCCGAAATGCCAATTGAAGAGAATCTTGTTTTTTCCAGTTTCTGCGGACAACAATAAATCCATTTTGAATGCTGTATGGTTCATTGGTGATGACTTCCCCGGCCCACTCAGGTTTTCGAATTTTAAGTTTGAGTGTTTTTTCCTCAGGCAATTCAATACTTAATTGATAGTTGTGCTGAAAAGGATAATCCGTTTTTGAGGAAATACGAATATTTGAATTTCCCACTTTTGTTTCTAAGGTATTTGGAATTAAAAGCATGGCCACGAGTGTTTCTTCGTTTTCTTTCATCCATGCATATTGGAGAAAATAGGGCGAAATTCTTCCTGCGTTCGGGTTACAACATACGGCCACGTCCTGGTGAGCAGGCGAATATTTGTACCGCGTTTGCTTGCGATGGGGCTCTGCCTCTCCATTTCGAGTGCCCATCATTTCGAATGAATTATCGGTTTTTAAATAAGCAATGCAGGAGTGTGTTGGATGCTTTGCCCCAAGTGCGGCATTGAAAAACAAATGCTCCATACGATCGGCGTATTCATGAATTCCGGCGTGCTGCAGCAACATTCCATAACTGTCGAGCATTTCCTGCAAGGAGCAAAATTCGTAGCCTGTATGAGTAGCATCGGCGGCTCTTTCGGCAATCCATTCGTCGCCAATTGGCCCTCCGGCAAGGCTTGTTGCGCTGTGAATTCTACTCAAATAAATTTGAAGTGCCTTTTTTAGGGTTTCATCTTTGGCATATTTTCCTGCGATTAACAAAGCCCTTAAATGCTCGTAAGTGTGCACGCCATGCGATTTTAATTTGTATTCGGGATTTAAAATATTGCGCAACTGTGCATCACATTCTGATTGATAGGTGTTCGAAAAATCTTCATACAAGAAGGCAGCATATTCTCGGTATTTAGCTTCTTGGGCATGAAAATACATCCTTTCCAACACATCGGTAAACGTAAGTCCATGCGAAACACCTCCATTAAAACTATTTCCCGAGGAAAATGGACTTGAACGCAGAATTGGGTAATTCTTAATTACGTTATCCACTGCTTTTACGAGTGCTTTCCATACTTTTTCGTTTCCTGTGCATTCATAGTAAGCCAGAAGTCCTCTGTACAATGATGCTTTTGCCCAAAGCTCACCATTTTCAGTACTCAGGTTATATCGTAAATCGGAATCGTAAATGCCGATATAGCCATCCTCATCTTGTGTGGCTAAAATCCTCTCGACATAGGCATCTACCTTTTGAATGGCTTCTTTGTGATTGAGCAAAAAGGCATGACGAATATAACCGTCCCACCAATTGGATTGCGTTTCGCTGTTCCACCATTTGTATTGCTCATCACCGGCTGCGTCGCCCTGTTTTTGATTGCCTAAATCTTTCGTCTTAGAGCCTTTGTGAAGCCTTCCGGTGCTGTAAATGGGGTCGTTGATTAATTCAGGCACTAACAGGTCGAGCTTACCCACAAATCCCGAAAAATCCCGCTGCATTTCATTTTTTATCCAGCCCTCAGGCTTTGTACTTCCAAAAGGCAGCAATTGCAGGGCATCAGCTTTGTTTTGTGCGAAGGCATGCAAGGTATTCATGACAAAAATGAGTAGTAAAATGCGTTTCACGGATGCATCATTTGAAAGGTGAGGGTTCCTCCACGCATCAAATCGCTGTATTTAATCAAGGGTTGTTCAATGCGTTTACCATTGAAAAATCGGATTTGATTGAATGTATTTTGTTCGCTGAAATCGAGGGTTTCAATATTTAATTTTCGGTTTTCCGGGAGGTTTATTGTGGCTTTTTTTACCTGTGGGCTTCCAATAATAAATGCTCCACTGGCTGGATTTATCGGGTAAAATCCGAGGGTTGACAAAATATACCAGGCACTCATCTGCCCACAATCGTCGTTGCCAATTAATCCGTCGGGTGTATTGTTGTAAAATGAGTTTACTATCTGGTGAATGATGGCTTGTCCTTTTAAGGGTTCTTTGCTAAACGCAAACAGATACGGAACATGATGGCCGGGCTCGTTGCCATGTGCATATTGACCAATCATGGCCTCTTGCCCTAGAAATTTGTTGGGATTCAACGACGGTGTGGTGAAAAATGCACTGAGCTTTTGGCTGAAGGCCTCTTTTCCGCCCAGTGCTTTTTCAAGGCCTTGCCAATCGTGCTGCGCGGGTGTCCAGAAGTATTGCCAGGCATTGGCTTCGGTGTAATCTCCCGGATTGTTCATGGGTGAGGTCGCGATCAGTGGGTCGAAGGGTTTTCGCCAGTTTCCCCGGCTGTCGCGGCCTCTAAAGAATGTGCTTTCGTGGTCGTAGAGGTTGAGATAATACAATGCCCGCTTTTGCATGTTCTGTTGGAGTTCCGTATTTCCCAGCATACCGGCC
>CANHCM010000072.1 GCA_947459155.1 Bacteroidota bacterium
AAATCAGAGGCTTTAGAATGCGGCTTCCGCTCGACATTCGCTTCATTTTTACTGCCAACCCGGAAGATTACACCAACAGGGGAAGCATTGTAACACCTTTGAAGGACCGAATTCAAAGTCAAATCGTTACGCACTACCCCAAAAATCTACAAACGGCAAGGAGCATCACCGCACAGGAGGCCCATCTGCCGGAGGCGCAACAAAAACGGGTTATCATTCCTGAATTGCTGCATGATTTGGTGGAACAAATCGGCTTCGAAGCCCGTCAGTCGGAGTTTGTAGATGCAAAAAGTGGAGTTTCCGCGCGATTGAGTATTTCGGCTCTCGAAAATCTCGCCAGCACTGCAGAACGTAGGGCATTGTTGAATAAAGAGGCGAAAACTGTTGCCCGAATTACTGATTTATGGGGCGTAATTCCAGCCATAAATGGGAAAATAGAATTGGTTTACGAGGGCGAGCAGGAAGGTCCGGTGAATGTAGCCAAGTTCCTCGTTACACAGGCCATTCGAACCCAGTTTCTGAATTATTTCCCCGACCCTGATCGCCAAAAAAGAAATCGCGAAAAAAATCCATATCAGACCATAATCGATTGGTTTAACCAAAACAAAGAGGTTGACCTGATGATGGAGGCCAAGTCTGAAAGCTACGCCAAATCGCTCAACAAGGTAGAAGGTCTAAAAGAGCTGGTGAAGTTTTACCACAAAAATCTGAATGAGCAGGACGCCTTGTTATTGATGGAGTTTGTGCTGTATGGCTTGGCGGCTTACTCACAAATTAGCCGATTAGCGCTGGATTCTAATGTGGTATTCCGCGACATGCTCTCCAGCGTTTTCCAGGGTGGAAGCAGTTTAGGCGAAGAAGATGAGGAGGACGATGGTTTTAATCTGAATTGATTGCTTAATCTCTTGGGTCAAACAGCGTAAAATTTCTGGAAATACAGAAACCGCCGATAATATCGCCACGATCCCAACGACCGGTTGTTTCATGAATAAATCCGCGCTCAATCATTGCCGGAGCATTGGTAAACGATAACTGGAAGACGTGTCCGCCCGTTTCAATATCGAAGCCAATGGATAAGCAGTCAACCACACCTTCTGGACGATTGAGCTGATAGTAATACTCGGCGTTGATGCTGATGCGACGGGTTAACTTCAATCGACCTCCGAAACCAATCGAAAACAAATCGTGGTCTTCACTGGCGGTCTTTACCAAATTGCGGTGTACCAAGGTAGGAGCGATTAACAACGAAAAAGACTCTGAGAATTTTCGGCTAATGAGCAACTGATGCGTGTAGAAAAAATTAGAGGTCGGGAACTCTGTAATGGCGGGGTTTGTAGATTTTAATGTTCGAACTGCCATTGAGGTAAAATAATTTAAACTCACCGGCATATTGCGTTTACCTGAGGATTGCCTTGCAATTCTAAACTTCAGGAAACCATCATAGGTTTTCTCGTAAGTACTGCGTCCGCCGCCAATGGTTAACCATGGGGTAAGGCCGTATTCTAATGCCATACGCATGGTAGCCTGATCGAGTCCAAAAAAGTTGTAAGCGCCGGTATTGAAGGCTCCAAAACGGTGCGAAATACGCAAATCCAACACGCCAAAGGCCACCTGTTCGTTGGAATGACCATTAATCAGGCGCGTGGTTTTGAACGTAGCCGTGGTGTAGTCGATTTGCTGTTGCTCACCCAATGACTCATCGAGCAATTTTGATAAATCATCTTCAGGCTGTGCAAATGCCGAAATGGTCGAGCCCAGTAATACAAGAAACGCGTAAAATATTCTCATCAGAAAAAAGAAAAAGGGCTGCACCTTTCCCGGGCAGCCCTATAATATTGAATTATTTTTTGGGTTCGTAGTCCGCCTCAACGGTTACTTCGATGGTATCGGCAATTTTGTTGGCTACCACAGCCGGACGTTCAATTTTATAATCATCCAGTCTCACTTTGAACTTTGATGTGGCAAAAACTTTTCCGCCTTTAACGATAATCTTTCCATCGGCTGTTACCGGCTTGGTTACTCCGTGCATGGTTAAATTACCGCTCACTTTAACC
Organism: Bacteroidota bacterium; assembly: GCA_947459155.1. GTDB lineage: Bacteria > Bacteroidota > Bacteroidia > M30B66 > M30B66 > CAMCXT01. Next base: position 2,055 of record CANHCM010000072.1, read on the forward strand.
GCATATTCTCCGTCTTTCTGGAAATTAACCTCATTCAGATTGTTAATTTTTCCTTTAAAATCAGACTTTGGATACTTAGAGCTTTCCATGTAATTTTCATTGAAATGCTCTTCCATCAAAGCTTTTTCGAAACGGAAACTCTTAATCAATACGGCAAAAACGACGTCGCCGGTTTTGGTATTGATAAACGATGTGGCTTCATTATTTACCGCATCAATATTTTCTACTGGTGTAGTCGAGAAAAATTTAACCCGGGCTGTTCGGTCTTGGATAATGTCCTGGGCTGTTGCAGAGAAAACGGCCAACAGCATTCCGGCTGAAAAAAGAAGGGACTTCATAGTGTATTGTGTTTGTTTGTAGTTTAAGATTTAGTTTTCAGGATACCCTGCGTTAACCCAGGCTCTGATTTTATTTACGTCGCAGTCGGGCATTTTCGATTGGCCCTTGGGCATGTTAGAAGCATTACCGTCATGCACGATCGACGACACGAATCGTGCCGCATCGATATCGAGGTAACCCTTAAGGTCGAGATAGGTGTCGATTTTTATTCCGGCAGATGGCGAACCTCCACCGTGGCAGCCGGTACATTTAGAATCCAAAATTGGCTTTACCGCCTGAGCATAAGACACAGCCGTTGTGTCGCAGCCTTTATTCTCCGGAAAAAGTTCCTCCTCTACATCGTAGTAGCACGACGATAACATCAACAGCACAAGGGCGGGAATTGCAAAGAATGACACTTTGTTCATGGCCACAATTTCGGAATAAAACTCCAAGTTTGCTCAATTGTTTTGTGCCCCGGCCTGAATCCACTTTTGAATCACCGCAAGCTCACAGGCAGAAAGCTTCGCAGAATTCTTGGGCATGGCCGAAAAGCCTTGCTGATGATCTACGGCTCCCCATAAACGACCATTCAAAGCCACCGTTTGGATTTGCTCAAAAGTGCTTAAAGGAACACCACCTCCGGGGAAAGTTCCGCTGTGGCAACCTACACAGGCCGACTGTATCAGCGGTCGAACATCGGCAGCAAAGGTAAATTGGGTCGAATCGCAACCGGCACAGTTTACAGTATTTTGCGCACCTTCATTGATCCATTGCTTCAGCAGGTCGATTTGAGCCTGAGTGAGTGGAGCAGCCGGCGGGCGGGGCATTCGCTTGTCGGGGTCATCCTCGAGCAATACTTCGATGAGCCCTGAAGCATTAGCATTTCCCGGGACAACAAGATTGTCTTCGCCACTGTTCATCAATGTACTATAACTCGTCAATGCAATCCCCTCAGCCGGGTTGCTTGAGCTGTGACAGCCGGTCATTGCGCAGTTACTCACCAGCAAGGGCAGCACTTCCGACTCAAAACAAATTCCCTGAGGCGATGGATCGGGAACATTAGGACCATTGGGTGTATTGGGCACCGGGACAGGGATTTCGGCAATCTCATGCTTACAGGAAATGAACACTGCGAACAGAAGGCCAAGGGACAAAAAGGGCTTCATGGTTTGATTTTGTACAAAGATGACCCTTTTCGAGGCAACAAGCATTTTTATTTGCGCCCTTTCCTTACAGGTTAATCAGAATAACTTTGAATTAAATCCTTAATCGATGATAGTTACAGAGGATTAATGCTGATAGCTTAATCTGCAATCTCTTCTTTGAAAACAACGATTCGGCTCAGAAGCACAAACCACGAAATGAGCAATGGCCCGAAAACGAGTCCCAACAACCCGAAAACAGGAATCCCTACGATAACGCCCAAAATGGTGATTAAGGGATGAGTTTCGGCGTAGTACTTGGAGATAAAATAGCGCAAAACATTGTCGATGTTCGTAACCAACAAGAAGCCCCAAATCATGATGCCGTAACCCGCAAAGTGATCGCCATAGGTTAACTCAAGAATGCCGGCCGGAACAAACACCAGAGGCGCCCCAACGATGGGTAGAAAGGCAATGAAAAACGTAATGATTCCCCAGAAAACCGGGTCGTTGATGCCGAAAATCCAAAAGCCCAACGCCAACAAAAGTCCTTGAGCGAGACAAATAAAGCCTTGGCCCAAAACATTTCCGAAGGTTGAACTCCGCAATTCCTCTCCAAATTTATCTGACTCCTCGCGGTTAAATGGAACAATGCGTCGCAGGGTTCGCTCGAAAGACTGATGGTTCATGAATAAAAACCACAGGATAAAATAAGTAATCGATAGCGTGAACAACAGCGAACCCACGCTATTCAACAAATTACTCACATTGCCCAAAAGGTATTTGTCGATATAGCCGGCCACGGTTTCGGCCGTAAAATGAAAATCAAACTGTTTGACAAGGTAATTCTGTATCCGGCCCAGCATCGACTCAATCACGTCCGGGTGATTCATCAATAATTTAAGCTTTCCGCCAATCATGAAGCCCACGATAAGAACCGGTAGCACCAACGACGCAAACGAAAGCAGCATTACGCTCAGTGAGGCCATCCAGAATGGCCATCTCCACCGAACTACCATGAGGGCAAACAATGGACGGAATAACACGTAAATAACCACGGCTCCGAGAAAAGCAGAGAGCAATCCACGCATCATCCACAGTAAAAAAACACCCAGAACAATGGTGAGTGCAATCAGAATGCGTCGTCGCTGTTCGGCAGTGTAAAGGCTCATGGTGTCTTACTCAATCGGATGGCCTCTTCCAACTCAATGCGCTGACCGTTCTGATAACCGGCGACAAATGCCCCCGATTTCAGCGCCGGGTTGGCATTTAAAACTTTGCGGGCATCGGCCAGACTGGGAAATTCGCCTACCGTGTACTTAAACATTCCGGAGTGCTCTTCTTCCTTAATCTTGTCGGCTTCAACACCAAACTTTTTGGCCAAATCGGACACATTGGCTTTTTCTTGTGCGGCGGCGATTTGTATCCGGAAACTTACTTTATCGGCCTTCACATTTTTCTTGGAAGGCGCAGTTTCTTTAGCTTCAGGCTTTACCGGATTGTTGGCGGCAACGGGCTTTTTGTCGCCATCCGACGGAGGTTTCGGGGCTTCCTTTTTCGCATTACCGGCAGCAGGAGCCTCGCTCCCTTTTGCTTTCGTTTGAGTGGCTGTGGAACTTGTTGATGGCTTTGTCGTTTCACGAGGCTTTTCTGCTGTTTTTGCCACTGGAGTAGCCTTGGCAGAGGCTACAGGTTCAGCCTCTTTCTTTACCGGTGTAAAACGCTTTACAGCCTCACCACTTACCTGTAAAACCATGGGATTTAAGCGGATAGATTCCCGTTTGGCATTCTGAATAAAATGAAAAACTCCGGGAATCTCGGCCTTTCCACCATACCCTTGTAAAGCCCGTAGCGTGTATTTCACAGGAAGCGAATCAACAGCCGGAAGTTGAATCCAAAGCAGCTGTAAGGTACCATTCGAAAAGGTGAGGATGGAACCCTCCTGTTCGGCCTCGCTTACTTCGAAACCCTTGGGGAAGTCCTGCTGTAGCCTGGCCATTCCATTCAAACCTTTCACCGGTATTTTGAAGGAAACCTCAATTTCCTTGCCTGTTTCCGGTGCAGCCGAAAAGGTGTACTTCACCTGAGCCTTGAGCTGGCCGGCCAACAGAAAGAGCCACAGGGGCAGAAACCATTTCATGGGGCTAATTTCGGAAAAAGCCCATCGACTTCTACATGTTTCTCAAAATGATTCACCCGGAGTGCAACATAGGCTACAAACCGGGTGAACTAAAGTATTGTAAAGGGTTGGACTACTTTTCTTTGACCACTGTCTTCCGCTTTGCGGCCAGCTGCATAGCCTCTCCAACCGTAATTCGAGCGCCACGGTTGTAGGCGATGACAAATGGAATATACTTCTGAAGACTCAGTCGGTTTTTGTAATCCCGTGCCTGTTCGTAAGTCTTGAAATTACCGATGGTGTACTTGTACAAACCATTGTAATTCTCCTCTTCTACCGGCTCTTTCACCCCAAATTCTTTCCGAATCGAATCTCTGCTTAGCTTACGGGTAGAGCTCAGAATCTGCACTTTGAAATTCAGATCGGGTTTTTCTTCGGTGAGGTAAGTTGGGATATTCTCGTTGTTGACCACGCCAAGAATGGATTTCTCGGCCAAAGAATCGCTGGGCGACTGATACTCTATAATTTCGATAGAGGTTGGCTGCATGGGGAAAATCTCCTTTTCCTCGTTGCGAATGTAGTAGTACTGGCCCTCAATTTTTTGTTGACCGCGCATTTCAAAAGGAACGCGGATTTTGTACATCACCTGAATTTCTTCGTTGGCGGGCAAACGAAGCCAGGTGTAACGCACTTTGCCATCTTTAAACGAAAAAACAGCTCCCTGGCTTTCCATACCAACAGCTTCCATGCCTTGAGGCAAGTCTTGTTGAATTTGGAAGTAAGAGTCGAGACTCCTGCGCTCGATTTTAATCTTAACCACAAAAGTACCGCCGGCAAAAGCCTTCTGTTGCGAAAGGGCCTGCGAAACCCGTACAATGCTTTCTCCGGCTTGGGCCTGAACTGTGCAAAGCAGCAAGAGCATGGCAGAAACGAACAACTGACGTATCATGGGAGTGAATGAGGTTGATGAAGAAATAGGTTAACGCTTTCGGTTTGCTTGTTCTTACTTTGAATGATGGATGAATGTTCGTCAAAAATAAACAGTAAACTTACGCTGCCTACGGCGATGACAAAGAAATACCACAAGTTATGCGCAGTGATCGGTGGATGGCTATGGTAACGATTCGTGTATCTTCGGGACGTGAAAAGAATTGTTGTTTTTGGTCCCGGACCGCGATTTAAAGGTGGAATTGCTCAGTTTAGCATTTCGCTGTGCAAAGCTCTCGAAGCCTTGGGACATGAGGTTTTCCTTGTTTCGTGGACACAGCAGTATCCATCGGTTATTCCACGCGATTTTCTCGACCGCAGCAGTAAAGTAAACCTGCTCGAAGGAAGCCACACACAGGTAAAGTATATCACCAACTACAACAATCCGTTTTCGTGGATTAAAACGGTAGATTACATTGCTTCGCTAAATCCCGACCAGGTTATCTTTCAGTGGGCCATTGCAATACAAGGCTTACCCATTGGATTCATTGCCGGCCGGGTGAAATCGAAATTGCCGAAATCGGAGATTATCTTCGATGTACACAATGTGGTGCAAAAAGAAAGTGGGGCTCTCGATAAGCGCCTCACGCGGTATGCCTTGCGGATGGCCGATACGTACATTATGCATGGGCGCATCACCATTGAGGAGTTTCGACAATTTATGCCGGAAATACAATTTGAGATTTCCCGCAACGGCGAACGTTTCAGTAATCGTAAAACCATATTGTCACTTTTTCACCCGAACTACGACATTTTCAAAGTGAATTCGGGATTTAATGTAGATCAGGAGCGCATCAATCTTGGGCTACAGCAGAATAACGAAGCTGCGAAGGTGGTATTTTTATTTTTCGGGTTTATTCGGAAATATAAAGGGCTGCATTATGCCCTTGAGGCCTTTTCGCGGCTTCGCAAATCAAATCCCGAAGCCATGTTATTGGTAGCCGGAGAATCTTTTTGGGATACGGTTGATAAAACAAAATGGACCAATAAAATTAAATCGTTCATTTTTGGATTACTAAAATCGATTTTCATTTCAAACAAAGACCAGGAGAAAAACTACAGACCACTTGATTTGATTGAGCAGTTAGGACTACAGAATTCTGTTGTGGTGGTCAATCGTTTTATTCCTAATGAAGAGGTTGCCCGCTTTTTTCAAGTTTCCGATGCTGTGCTCAATTTCTACGAATATGCCACACCCAGTGGTGTAGAATCGATTGCCTACCAATTCGAAAAACCCGTACTGGCGACCAAAGTCGGACATTTTGAGCATGCTATACAGCACGGCTTGAATGGGTATCTCGCCGAGGCGGCAGATGTAAATAGCATGGCAGCAACCATGCGTTTGTTTATTGAGAAGGGAATCGACAAAGCCGCATTTAAAAGCTATTGTGCGCAATACAATTGGGAAAGCTATGCGACACAAGTGGCAGGCCGAGGCGAATTGAAGGCACAAACTATCGACTAGAAACTGAGGTTATTCAAGCACGTTGAGTGGTTGTAAGCGACAGCGACAGCAGCCGGCAGCCCCCGGGAGCGGAGCGGACGGGGCTACAGGCGAATGGCGCGGTGCCCGGCGCGATTGCTAAAGCGGAACGTTATGCTGAGCGAGGCAGGCGCCCAAAAGACAAAAATCTTGAAATCTACCGCGTTTGTTGAGCCACCAGCTTGCGTATGCGGTCCTCGATGCTTTCGGTACTGATGCGCTCACGCAGGCGATCGGCCATGATTGGGAATGCCAGCGGTGTGAAGCCATTGGGCCTACGCAACTCAATGGTTTGTTGAGCGATACGCTCCAAAGCAAGCCGAATGCGGCCGATTTCGAGCTGGTTTACAAACACTTCACGGAAGGCTTGATGCCGCAGCTCATTGTGCGAATCGTACTCTTCGAGCACATCAAACAGCAGCCGCGACGACGACTGCAAGCCTTTGGTGCCGACCGGTTTACCCGGAAAGCCTTGAAACACCAAACCAGAAATGGCGGCAATCTCCCGAAAACGGCGCCGGGCCAGCTCAGAAGCATTTAAACTCTGCTCCAAATCGGCGTCGAGGTCGTCGAGTCGAAAGAGGTCGAGTTCGAGGGCTTCTTCAATGGGAATAGGCTGATCGGACAGCAGCTCGAAGCCATAGTCGTTCATGGCGTAAGAAAAGCTGATTGGACTCATCTTCCCGATTCGGTAACCGATCAGCGCGGCCAATCCTTCATGGGCGAGTCTTCCTTCGAAAGGGTACACGAAAAGATGGTGTCCGTCGCGGGTTTCGAAGGCTTCGATGAGCAAGGTTGATGGTCCGGGCAAAAGCGACCGTGACGACTGTAACTCGAAAACAGGTCGGAGCGATTGCAGCTCCTCAGAAAGCCGCTCAGCCGGTGTGGTGCTTACCTTTCCCATTTCGGCCCGAATCAGGTCGGAAAGCTGCGACGAAAGCGGCATCCGTCCACCCATCCACTGCGGCACCTGACCTTGCTTTTTGTTGGAACGCTTCACCTGAACCTGTAAATCGCGCACTTGCACCAACTCAAGCACTTTGCCACCAAACCAGAACACATCGCCCGGTTTAAGCTTGGCCACAAACCACTCTTCTACAGTACCAATGCGCCCTCCGGCCTGGTATTTCACCGTGAGCATGGGGTCGCTCACGATGGTGCCAATGTGCAGCCGGTGACGCAAAGTCGTACGCTTGTCTTTGACCACCCAATTGCCCTGTTCATCGGGAACAACCTTACAAAACTCGGGGTAGGCCTGTAGGGCTTGCCCACCGGTCGAAATGAATTGTAAGGCCCATTTCCACTGCGCTTCGCTGATGCCGGCAAAGGCATGGGTAGAGCGAATTTCACGCAGAAGGGCTTCGGGCTTAAATCCGTCGGAAACCGCAAGGGTTACGAGGTACTGAACGAGCACATCCATCGCCAGGGTGATGGGTTCGCGGGGCTCCACCTGCTCAAGGCTAAGCGCTTCGCGGATGGCCGAAAGCTCGATGAGTTCGAGCGCGTGGGTAGGTACAAACCAGATTCGGCTAATTTGCCCGGGGCGATGACCTGAACGACCAGCCCTTTGCAGAAAGCGGGCGACGCCTTTGGGCGATCCGATTTGGATGATGTTATCGACCGGACGAAAATCGACGCCCAAGTCGAGGCTGGAAGTGCAAACCACCACTTTGAGGATGCCGCTGTGCAGGGCGTCCTCCACCCAACTGCGCAGCTCACGGTCGATTGAGCCATGGTGCATGGCCATACAGCCCGCCAGCGAGGGTTCGGCTTCAAGCAACTCGCGATACCAAATCTCGGCCTGTGAGCGTGTATTGGTAAAGAGCAGTGTGCTTTTGTGCTGCGCGATGACATCCAGCACTTTAGGAAGCAGGTGGATGCCCAAGTGACCGGCCCAGGGAAGTCGTTCTACCTCATCGGGAAAAACGGTGCGGATCTCGGGCAATCGCTGCGTGCCGGCACGAATGAGCCTTCCCGGCTTGCCCGGCCCCAGCAACACATCCATGGCTTGGTGTAGATTTCCGATGGTGGCCGAAATGCCCCAGGTAAGCAATTGGGGGTTGAGTCTGCGCAGGCGGGAGAGCGCTAGTTCCATTTGCACGCCACGCTTGGTGCTCATCAGCTCATGCCATTCATCCACAACCACGGCATCGAGCGTGGAGAAAAAGCTGGCGTATTGCTTGGAAGCCAGCATCAGCTGCAGGCTTTCGGGCGTAGTTACCAGTGCGGTTGGCGGCTTGCGCTGGAGGGCTGCCCGGGTTTTGGCATCGGTGTCGCCTGTTCGCAAAGCCACGCTCCATGTGGTATTGAGCTGGGTGGCGGCTTGCTGAAGGGCTTCGGCAATGTCGCGGGAAAGGGCCCGCAATGGAGTTATCCAAAGCACGCGCAAACCTTTGGGCGGATTGGGATTGCGCTCAAGCATTCCGAGCCACACGGCATAAGTTTTCCCACTTCCTGTAGGTGCATTGAGCATGCCTGAATGCCCATCAAGAATGTCCTCCCAACAGGCCTGTTGAAACGAAAAAACCTCCCAGTTACGGGAGGTAAACCAATTGCGTGCAGCCTGATGGCGCATGCCGATGCATTTAGAGTTTAGCGGTAATTTCCTCGCTGAGTGGCTTCACGGCTGAACCAAAGAAGTTAAGCAGCTTGCCATCTTCGCTAATCAGGTATTTGCAAAAGTTCCAGTTTGGCTTTTCGCTATTCCAGCCATTCTTTGCCGGATCGGTAAGCCACTGATAAATCGGGTGAGTATTGGCGCCTTTTACGGCCACCTTCTCCATCATCGGAAAGGTAACGCCATAGTTTTTCTCACAAAAAGCCTTGATATCTCCGGCCGAGCCGGGCTCCTGCCCGCCAAAATCGTTACACGGAAAACCTACAACCACAAGCTTATCCTTGTATTTGTCCTGCAACTCTTGCAAGCCTTTGTACTGCGGCGTGTATCCGCATTCTGATGCGGTATTCACAACCAATACTTTTTTACCCTTCAGGCTGGCAAAATCGAAGGTCTTTCCATCGAGGGTGTTCACTTTAAAATCGTAGAACGACATGGCGGGAATACTGTTTGTGTTTGGATTAGAGACAACGGTTGAGCAGGAATTAGCTGCAACAATGAGGGCGAGTACTAAAGAGAATTTGATCATGGTGTATTGACTAAGCACCAAAGTAACTCGATAAACCGCTTATTGTTCAGTTTCGGTCTGACTGGATTTCTTTTTCCAGTTGAAGCTTAGGGTGAGCTGGAGTATGTGAAAGTTGCGTATCACATTGATGTTGCGCTGCCACATATAACCTAAGGTTACATTGAAAGGCCCCGGCAAGGCGCGGTTTAGCTGCAATCCGGCTCTGAATCTTCGGGCAAATGTTTCGCCGCGTTCGGTTCTCCACATGGGTTCAACGTAAAAGCCGACGCGGGTTTTAGGAATCAGTTTTTGCTCATAGCCCAGTTTAATCCGGTAATTGTTCATGGGCGGATTGATTCCGTAAGTGGGGTCACTCAACCAATGAAACTGTCGCTGAAACAAGCCCTTTAACCGGACTTCCGCTTTCTGCTTCCCTTTCAGCTTCCAGCGTTTCTGTAATCCGGCACCGTAGCGAATCCTGTCCCAACGGGCTGAGGTGCTGTATCGTACTTCGGCCAAGG